>JADFGT010000177.1 GCA_022567555.1 Armatimonadota bacterium
TGGCTGGTGGGGTTATCCTCGACCAAGGATTTGACGGGCGCGCTGGCCGTCACCGGGCCCACGATGTTCACGCCAACCTGCACCGCGGTCGCGATGTTCAGCGAGTTGCCGTTGCCCTCGTTCTGCTGCACCTGCGCGATGCCCGAGGCTGAATTGAAGCTGCCTGTCGTGAGGTTCGGCCGCGTCTGGCCCGGGTCGGCACTGGTGTTGCCCGAGACGGTGCCGTTGGGCTCTTCGATGTCGATGCCCGGATTGATCCTGGCGAAGGCGCCATTAGAGCCATTAGAGTCTGCCCAGGCCGACGACGACGCTCCCAGCAGGAGCGCGAAGGCCGAGACGCCCACGATCAGCACACCCTTCATTGATCTCATGACTCTATCTCCTTACTAGTTTAGAGACGTCGCTGCTGTCTCTTGCTCGGCAGGCCGCACCAGCGCAGCGCGCCTTCCTTGCCGGGCCGTTCTCTCCCCGCCTCCCGAACCCCGCGCCGAAGCTAAAGGCGCCTGCACGGCCGAAAAGCGGGAAACTATGCCCATCAGTTAACTCCGCAATTAACCTCGCAATAACCATGCCACCCATCCCCGGCAGGCGTAACTCTTTGTAATCTTTGCACTTGGCGATGCAGCAGCTGGTCGCGCCGGGCAGCGTGACCGGCGAAGTGTGAAGAAGTGTTAACCAGACTTAACAAATCGACCTCCAAACGCCCGGGTTATGTAAAGATTTCGGACAGATTTCATGCCGATCGGATTGGCACACCAGAGCCGACTTATTGAAACTCGAAGCGGCTGCGGCGCGGGCGGTGGAGATGCCGTGGAATGCAACTTTGCCTGCTTGTCAGAGACCCGCATCGACATTAGTTTCTGAAAAAAGGTTCCATAAATAGCCCGGCGGCCAGTTTTCGCAGCAGCGCCGCGGCTAAACCTGGGGAGGGACGGAGATGAGACGGCAGTTCTTCGGCATATTGGGCTTCGCGATGATCGTGACGGCGTCCTCGGCGCTTGGAGCGGACCGCGACGGAAACTTCCGAGTCAAGGGCTTCGGCCTGGAGTCCTGCGAGTCCTACACTGCGGCAAGCGCCGGGTCGGCGCCGCGGCATTTTGCGTTCCGGAGCTGGCTGAACGGCTATCTCACCGCCTACAACCAGCTGGCGGCCTCCACCTATGGCATCACGGGCAAGGCGAACCTGGAGAGCCTCACGGCCTGGCTCGCGGAGTATTGCCAGGCGCGCCCGGGCGTCAGTTTCGTCCTGGCGGTCTCCGCCTTGACCGCCGCGCTCGAGCCGAACCGCTTGACGGAGCAGCCGGCGAGTACGCCCAAGGCGGCCCTGAGCGAGGCCGACCGAGAAACGGTCCGGCGAATCCAGCGGGTGCTGAAGGACAAGGGCTACTACACCGGGACGACCGACGGCCTGTTCGGACCGGGTACGCGGATGGGCCTCGAAGCCTTCCAGCGCAAGGAGGGCCTGAACGTGACCGGCCAGCCCGACGTGCCCACGCTCGATAGGTTGAAACTGCTGCGGTGAACGGAGCGCAGACAACGAAGACCTGCCCGCCTGTGCGATACCGCAACCCCGCCGAGACCAGTCAAGCTCGCAGGAGGCTCAGTACGCCTGCCCGGTGATGGTGCTGGAGAGCGTGCTGTCGACTCCATGATTGTAGGAGGCCGAGGTTCCGCCTCCATTGCCGTTGGACCCCTTGAACTCGTCCCACAGGATGACCGCGAAATCATCCCCGTCCTCGAAGGAAACAGTTCCCTCGTCATCCAGGCCCGCACCCCGTTCCCGGCTGAGCTCCTGGTCGCTCAGCACCGGGGCGCCGAAGTCGGACACACTCGAGTTCGCGTATTGGGGCGAGTTCACGTATTGGAGCCGGACCTCGCCCGCCGAGGCCGACCCGGCGAAGGCGGCCAGGCCGACGCAAAACGCCAGAGCGGGCGCCCGCCAAAAAACGCGCCGCGAAACTCGGCGGGATAGTTGCCCTTCGCGTAGAACGCGCCTCCGACCATGCAATGACTGGTCAACCCTGTCGGGAACGACTGCGAGGGGTCATTGTGCGACCACCAAGCGGTCGGTCTGGTCTCGACGCCGGGGTTCTGCGGCGTCTCAATCGAATCGCAGCCACTGTGTGTCGGACTTCCTTCGA
>JADFGT010000032.1 GCA_022567555.1 Armatimonadota bacterium
TCGTGTTTCCCGGTAGCTCGCATCCACGGCCTAGACGTCGTTTCGGAGGCCCTCCCCGGCGTCATAGTGCGTATGTAGGCCGGTCACCGACGCTTTCGCGCCCCACGTGCGCTGATAGCGTAGGACCGATGCGATCTCGCTTCCTAACTGCGACGTGAACAGGGCGCCTATGTTCTCCTCGTCCGAGATCTTCCCGAACAGTTTCGCCCCGAAATCAATCATTCCGATCCGCTGTGGGGCGAACATCCGCGAGCCGAATCCCCCCATGCGAAAGAATTCCTCGCCTTCGGTGAAGAACGGGCGGCGCTCGTCCGTCAGGCGTTCGAAACGCGAGAACTCAATGCCGAGGATGGCGCCTTCGACGTTCTCGAAGTCTGGGTTTATCGTGCCGAGCGCGTCCAACTGCGGCGGGAACTGTTGGCGGAAGTCAACGCCGGTATTGAATACCATTGCGCCGTTCTGGTCCCCGCCCAAAATCTGATATGGGAGCGCCTGCAACACGGCCGCGCTCGCGGCGGCCGGCACGTCCACTTGCGTCCACACGCCGTGGAGCTCCTCCAGGTTGCTCGGTCCCAGGCTCGACCATTGCGTTTCCTGTTGGGCGCGGGGCACGACGCGGTCGAAGTTCAGGGTCAGGTCGCGAACGCCGGCCGGCGGCAGCCGGAGAATGTCCCAGGGGATGCGAAGCTCCGCCTCCCAGCCCCGCTCAGTGATTCTCGCCGCCACGCTCCAAGCCCCGCGCCATTCTCGTTTGGCGGCCCTGCCGCCGGCAAAGTCCGCCTTCGTGGCGCCCCTCGGGTTAATCTGAAACCGGTTGAAGTCGTCCCTGCGAAACGTTCCGAACGGGTTGATGCGAATTGTCAATCGGTCATCGCCGGATAGGTTCCCTTCGAGGCGGTATTCGGTGGCGCGAATCCGAGAAGGGTCCGGGTCAAAACAGATGAAGCCGAAATAGAGGAATCTGTCGTCGTAGCCGGCGAAGACGCTTGTTTTGAACTCGGTTTCGCGGTCGGTGAACCGGTCAACGAAACCCTCGCTTGAAGCCGCCGCAGACCACTCGTCCAGGCTCACAACACCGTCAATGACGGGCGGCGCGGCGAGTCGGCGGCCGGGAAGCCGCCGGTTGGAATCAGCAAAAGCGGCGCACGCCAGCGCCGCCGCGAGAATCAATGCCAGGGATCGCACAATGCCCGTTTGGGCTTCAGGATACCCGCTATGAGGTCCCGTCGCCGGGCCCCCACGTGCTTTGACCGACGGAGAACCGCAGGCGTTAGGTTTTCGGCTGCGCCGTTACTCTCATGTACGGCTTCAGCGTCTTCCAGCCGGCGGGGAACAGTTTCTGCGCCTCCTCATCGGAAATAGACGGAAGGATGATCACGTCTTCGCCTTCCTTCCAATTGACCGGTGTCGCCACCTTGTGAAACTCCGTGAGCTGCAGCGAATCAATCACGCGCAAAATCTCGTCGAAATTGCGGCCCGTGCTCGCGGGGTATGTGATCGTCAGGCGCAGTTTCCTGTTCGGGTCCACCACGAAAACCGTCCGAACGGTGAACACATTGTCTTCATTCATGTGAATCATCCCATAGAGGTCGGAGACTTTCCGGTCCGCGTCTGCGAGTATTGGAAAGTTGATTCTCGTGGCCTGAGTCTCCTCGATGTCACGTATCCAGCCTTTGTGGCTGTCTACCGGGTCAACGCTGAGTCCGATTACTTTCACGTTCCGCTTTTCGAACTCCGGCTTCAACTTGGCCACGGCGCCCAGTTCCGTAGTGCATACCGGCGTGAAGTCCTTTGGGTGCGAGAACAGGATGACCCAACTGTCGCCCGCGTACTCGTAGAAATCAATCGGCCCTTCGGTCGAGTCCTGCGTGAAATTCGGGACGGTGTCCCCCAACTGCAATGCCATTCATTTCCTCCTTTTCGGTTGGCTCGGCGGCCCGCGCGGGCCCCTCTTGAGACTACTTAGCGTACGTGTATACCTCAAGACCTGAACGGACCGTCAGTGCTCTGGGGCACAGTCCAGGACGGGCGGGTTCCCTGGACAGGGTCGACAATGGCTGCCCACGTACCCGCGGAGCGACGTGTGGGGGCTGTCCGGGCCGGCCCTTTAACGTTAACCAGGCGGCGTGTTGACCCGGCAAGATCCTAATCTCGCTTTTCCTGCCACCACCCCTCCGCGAGTTGTGGCGAGCTTCTCCCCCGATCAGTCTTCTGCAGGATACGAGCTCGGTTTCGGCGAACAGGCGCGCGCACGGGTGATCTCCCGTATCGGCTGAACATCGGAGAGCCGGGCCACACGATTTGCCTCCCGCAGATGATGGAACAAGCAGACGCTCCTTCCGCCGTTGATCGGAGCACGAGGAGAGTGACGCGCCACCACCCCCCGCGGGTGGTGGCAGAGAGAGGTAACATTAGGTGTGCAAATGGCCCGGCGTCCGAGGTGGCCCAATATTCTCGAGCAGACCGTAGTGGTGGTGATGATAACGCTCTTAGCCACGGCGGGGAATAGGCTTTGGGAACATTTTACTGACCCATACGAGCGGTTCCTCATTGTCCTCGGCGGAATTCTAATTGGTGCGGTCGTTGTGGTCGTCTACGAGGTACTTCGTGGTGAACGTGTTGGTATCACGTTTACCGACGTACAGTATGACAAGGAGCTCACCCGACTCGCTGAGAAACATAAAGGAACCATCAAGTGGGTAGCCAAGACGAGTATTTGGGCGGATCCGCCTGATGAGCACGAACAACGGCTGCAGAAAAAGATAGAAGGGATTAAGTGTGGGAGGATCGAGAATATCAAGTATATTCTACATCTCGGCTATTGGCGAAAACTCGTACAGGAAGATCTGGACCAAGGGAACCAAGGAATGCTCAAGATTTACCTGCAGAGACTCAACAGGCTTCTAGTCATTATCAAGAACAATGAGAGTTGCCCACCTGACAAAGTGCAGTTTGTTGTGGGCGAAATCGAGCAGTCCGGTCCTTCGTACCGATTTGGCGTTTACCAAGCACGGTCGTATGGCAACAGTTATCTTGCGCTAGATTACGAAGCCACGGGTGGCGAAGACGCGCCTCCGCGGCTCATCCTACGGAACCAGGCTGACCTGCTGGAGCATCTCGACGGCCTATTCGATAAACAGTGGAACAAGCATGTTGAAAGAACAGTTGCCAGCATACGCGGCGCGGCGGCGAACCCCATTCATACGGTCCTGCGTGATGCTCTCGTCAATACTGTCAGAGCCGAACTGCAGTGGGTTAATAGCCAAGTAGATGACGAGTCATTGAAGTTCGATGCATTGGTTCAGATTCACAGCTGTCAGGCAGACTTTAACGCGAACAAAAAGATTGAGCTGACTTGTCCGCAGAAAGTGACGATCTCGGGTGACTACGGAGACATGTATGAGGGTGGCCTTACGTTGACCGCGGCGGTGAACGTTCGGGCCCGGCTTACACTTCGTCGTATACGCGGTAGGAAGTCGACCATTGAATACTCCGCGAAACACGGGACAGGTCGGATTGATGCTGCGGCCTGGCCGCTTATTTGGGCTCTACAACAACTTCTTGATGAGGAACGGGGAGGCTATGAGGTGGAGATCTTCCCAACCCAGCAAATTGATGTTGGACTTGGGTCGTCAGGTGCAGCCTCGCTCCTGATCGCCGCAGCCGTTCAGATCATTCGGCAGGGTTCCCCATCTTTGCGTGAGTTAGTCAAGCAGGCCCACGAGTTCGAGAAACATCAGGCCGAATGTCCATGTGGACCTCAGGATCACGCCGCTTGTGTGCTCGGATGGTTGCACCTGATTGAGTATCCAACATTGAAGGCAACACGAGTACCTTATACGTCTGTTTGGGATCGATTCTCGTTTTGGAGATCTAATGGAACCAGGCGAGCAAGAGAAGTAATTCCCGGAGTCATTCGGCGACACACGGAGGTTATCTGGCGACTTAAGCGCGAAATCACGCGAACTCTTGCTGATGCGTTCGCGACGGCAGACGTCGCGGCTATCTTGGAAGCGGTAAGCAGGGAGTTCTCAATTCAAATGGACCTGGAGATGGCCACGGATAGGCAAGTGCGCGCAGTGGGCTGCGTGCAGAAGGCCGGAGGTGCGGCGAAGATCTCTGGCGCGGGTGGGGGTGGAACGCTTGTCGTAGTTGCGCCCGACAGCGACACGAGAGCCCAAATCGGTAACCTGCTTCGAGATCATGGCTTCCGTGAAGTATCACTCAGTGTAGATAGCCGAGGTTTGGCAGTAGAATCATCTTAAAAAGTCTGTTCATTCTCACAGAGTAAGATTTGGAGGTTTTATGTCTCAGATCCTCAACATCAGGCTACGCAGGCATGTTGAGAAAGTCAACGCCGGCTGCATCGCGGCGCCAGATGCGTATTATTCCAACGTACGGCTCAACGAACTTAGCGTTTGCAATCGACCTTGCCTTGTCTCGCGGCGATGGCCAGCCTGGTATCATCAAGTACGTTCCGCTAGATGCACGACGTGGCTCATAAACCCCGACAAGTGTGCCTCGAACGCTCTATTTCATGGCCGCATGCTCCGCGTGCCGGTCGAAGGTGTGGGAACCGTACTACGAGAGGCAGCTCCGCAAAGGGCTCAGCCCCATTCAGGCGTACGTGGCGCTGGCACGAAGGCCCGCACACGTCGCCTTCGCGCTGTTCCATTCAAAAAGCGCATTCGTCGCACCCAACTACACTTGACAACAACCATAGAATCTCCATAGCGCTTCGGTCAACACAACGCAACAGTCTCCTCCGCGGGTGGTGGCAGATTGCGCCGTCAGTGCTTCCCATAAAACCCCCACAAGTGCGCTTCTTCGGCCCGAGCTTCGATCCGGTTGCCTATCGCTAACTTGGCGCTGACTCCTCCCGACCGTGGAAAGTGCATGGTTTTGCCGTGGCGGGTGAGGCCTTTCCAGAGGGTTTTACGTTGTTCGGTTGTCGTGTGACGTTCACCCTCTCCCCGGCCCCTCACGTATTGGGAGGGGGGCTGTTTTTCCGAGGGGCCTTCGACGAGGACTTCGAAGACCCGGCCCACCTGCGACTCGTTTATCTCGCACGTGATGCCGTTCTGCAGCGCGATCAGTTCGCTCAGGCGGCGCTTCTTGTCGTCGCGCGGCACCTGGTCATCGCGCTCACCGGCGGGCGTGCCCGGCCGCGTGGAGTAGGCAAACATGAACGCTCCGTCAAACCGCAAATCGGAGACGACTGAAAGCGTGTCCTGAAACTGCTCCTCGGTCTCGCCGGGGAAGCCGACGATGATGTCGGTGGTTATCGCCATGCCCGGTATCTCGCGCAAGCGCCAATAGATCTCCTTAAACGATTCAACCGTGTACACGCGGCGCATCTCCTTGAGAACAGTATCGTTCCCCGACTGCAGCGGCAGGTGCACGTGCGGCATTATCTTCGGGCAGTCGCGATGCGCCGCTATCAGGTCGTCGCGGTAGTCGCGCGGATAGGGGGAGATGTAACGAATGCGCTCGATTCCCTCTATCTCGGCGATCTTCCACAGGAGTCTCGCAAACGGCACCTTGCCCTCCAGAAGGTTTTTTCCATAAGAGTTGACGGTTTGGCCGAGGAGCATGACCTCTTTCACGCCCCTATCGGCAAGAGCGCGGACCTCTTCAAGGATTTCGAGAGTCGGCCGGCTGCGCTCGCGCCCCCGCGTCGTCGGCACTATGCAGAACGCGCAGAACTTATCGCAGCCGTATTGGATGGAGACGAAGGCCTTGATCTTGGGCGACTGACGACTTGCGACCGGCGACGAGCGATTGACGGTTTGCGATTGACGATTGACGTCCGGGCGCGCGCCAAGGTCGAAGCGGCTGGGGAGGTCGGTGACGGTCGCGCCTTTGCGGGGGGGGAGTTCGAGTCGTTTTTGAAAGCGGCGCCGTTGGCGCGTCTCGCGAACCAGGCCCGGAATCTGCGAAATCTGCGCCGTGCCGACGATGAAGTCCACGTGCGGCGCGCGCCTCCGAATTTCATCGGCGCGCAGTTGCGCCATGCAGCCGCACACGCCGATGATGGTCTCCGGCCGGCTCTCTTTCAGTTTTCGAAGTTCGCCGAGGAGGCTGAACGCTTTGTCCTCCGGCTTGCGGCGTACGCTGCACGTGTTCAGCAGCACCACGTCCGCGTCTTCGAGCCGCTCGGCCTCGCGCAAGCCGAGTTCGGCGAGATAGAGCGCCATCTGGTCGGTGTCCTCTACGTTCATCTGACAGCCCCAGGTGACGATCTTGTACGCGCCCCTCTGCTCCTGCGAGGAGGCTTGCTTGCGGGTCCTGGGCTGCTCGGTGATCATGCGTACTGAGATTCTACCGGGATTTACGCCCGTCGCACGATGGTCGGGCCGATGCGAGAGAATGCCCCCGCCCGGGCGGAGGCGTCGTTAGCAGGTGGCAGTTCGCTCTACATTCCTTCTCCGCCGCGCGGCATCACGTTGATTTCGTCGGCGGTCAGATCTTCGAACGCGCCGTCCCCGGCTGCCCAGCCGCCTTTGCACTCGTGGCAGACGGGCTCGCCGATTTGGGCGTTTCCGCCACACGGGCACTCGCCCATGTTGACCAGGCATTGGCTACACGGCATCTTCAGACAACAGCCATACTTGCCGGCCGCCGCCGCCTCGCCCATCTGCGCCTCGACGGCTTTCTTCAAGTCTATTGTGGCGAGATCAACCTCACCACCGCCATTGTCGCCGTTCGCGTCGGTCGTGCTGTCGCCATTGATGTTGCCGCCGTCGGACACCGACTCCTCGACACCACAGCCGCCGAGCAGGATCAGCCCGAACAACGCGGGTAGGACAATCGCTGAGTGAATCCGTATTCGCATTCGTTCCCTCCTGTGGGCAGAACGCCCTTGTAGGGAATTATACCGGGCCGACGGCCGGATTCCTGCTTGGGGGGACCCCGGGCCACTATTAGGGCCGGGCAGCCGCCGCCTTCCGGCGGTGACTGGCGAGCGTGACCCAGGCTGCAAAGGTTATCCCGGCCACGTCAATCAATACGTCAATCCAGTTGCCGCCGCGAGTCGGGACGAAGGTCTGGTGCCATTCGTCGGAGATTGCGAATAGGGCTGCAAACGCGAATGCCGCAGCGATGACGGTCGGGCGGCTCCAGGGCAGGCTTTTCGCCAGGCCCCAGCGCACGAGCCAGAAAAGGACAGCGAACTCGAAGAAGTGATACCCTTTGACGAACAGCACCCAGGTCCACGTCCAGAACTGGTGAAAACTCTCGCGGCTGTCCGGCCCCGGCAGCGCGTTGCCCACAACATCGGCGAGTTGGCCGCCCGTGATGACGAACGAGGAGGTAAGGAAGATTAGGCCCATGCAGACGGCGGGCCAGAACCAGGTTTTCCAGGCATGCAGGGCAGATTTCACGGCAGGGATGGGCGGGAACGACGGTGCTTCATACGCCGGGTTCGCCGGTGCGGTTGCGGCTCGGCCGGCGGCCGGACGGGACTGGCGCTGTCAGTACGGCGGCGGGACGAAGCAGGGACAGAATGCACGGTTGTCGGACGGCGCCCGCTTCCGCGCCTTCGTCCGGTCAGCCCGGTCGTCCCGCAGGCGGCCCTGCTTCCCGCGTGCCCTGCCGGTATGGCTTGATGCGCGGCATCCAGCATCGCAAGGCCCGTCGGTACTCTTCGTACGGGCGCCCGAATCGCTTCGCCAGGTCCTCCTCTTCGCCCGGTCGGAAGAACAACTCCCAGATGAAGGCAGCGGTCACAGCGTACGCAATTGTGAGGGGAGAGCCGGTGTAGACCCCGACTGCGACGGCCTGCGAGATGCCTGTTACCGCCATTGGGTTGCGCACGTACTGGTAAGGACCGGCGACGACCAGTCTTCGGGCGCACATAGCCGGGAGAGGCGTGCCGTCGCCCAGCGCCGCCATGGTGATTCCCGACCATAGTCCTCCGGCGCTTGCCAGGATGAAGAGGGTGGCGCCCAGGGCGCGGCTCACCGGCGAGGGGAAGAAAGCCCATTCAGGCAGACACCGATTCTCGAACAGGACGATCACCGTCGGACCGACAAACAGGAACAGTGCCCAGATGATTGCGGTCTGGGCCAGTGTGTTCAGGATGTGCACGTGGGGGGCTGCATGCTTGCTCTCGCGCGGGCGAAACGGGCCGATGAGAAGCCTCATCTCGGCATGAACCGCCACACGAAATAGAGGGGAACTATGGTCGGCGGCGTCATGACGGCTGCGCCAATCCAGGCCTCGCCGCTCGCAATCGCCAGGCCCCAGGTGAAGAGGCCCGCATATGCCGATGCCCCTGCCTGAACGCACAGAGCGGCGAACGCCCAGCGGGTTCCTCTGCCTATTCCATACGCGGCAACGAACGAGGCGATGGCCATCAGGGCGATATCGGACGGCAGGAGCGCCACGACGCCTACGTGGGGGTACTGGGCCGGAAAGAATAGAGTGCGGGTGGATGGGTCGGCCAGGAGGGCGACCCACCACGCGGCCGTCGCGGCTCCCTGGACTATCAGATATCCGGCGGCGAGCAGCCTGATCCTATCCCGCGGGCGGTGCGGTTCCACAGCCGCCATTTTAGCCATATGAACGAAATCGCCCCTGAGGGCCTGCCGCCCATCCACACCGAGCCGCCGCGGTCCCGCCGGCGCCGGGCGCGGGCGCTGAGGTCCGGCGAATTCCCGATGCGCGCCGCGGGTGCTTGACAGGCGGTCCCCCATCTGGTATCATATGCGCTTGTCAGCCGGTGCCCGGCCGGATCTGGTTGACCGTCAGCTGGGTTCTTTGACAGTTGCATAGCGCGAATGGAACCATGCATTCACAGGTTTGCTAGTTTGCAAGCTACAAAGGGTGCACGATGGATGCCTAGGGACGAGTGGCCGATGAAGGGCGCGTTAGCGGCGAAACGCCTCGGGGAGCTGCCAAAAGCTTTGATCCGGGGGTACCCGAATGGGGAAACCCGGCGCTGGTGATGCGGCGTCATCCATGTCTGAATACATAGGTCATGGAAGGGAACCGGCCGAACTGAAACATCTTAGTAGGCCGAGGAAAAGAACTCGAAGAGATTCCGTAAGTAGCGGCGAGCGAACGCGGAGGAGCCTAAACCTAAGGGCTTGCCCTTAGGGGTTGTGGGGCCGTCCACAAGGGCGACAATAGGTTAGCGGAAGGATCTGGAATGGTCTGCCGCAGAGGGTGAAAGCCCCGTACGCGAAAACCGACGATAGCCCGGACGAAACCCGAGTAGCGCGGAGCACGAGGAATTCCGCGTGAATCTGTCCGGACCACCGGATAAGGCTAAATACCACTTGTCACCGATAGCGCAATGAGTACCGTGAGGGAAAGGTGAAAAGTACCCGGGAACGGGGGTGAAATAGAACCTGAAATCGTGTCACCCACAAACAGTCAGAGCCCTATGCTCCGGACGGTTCGGAGAATGGGTTATGGCGTGCCTTTTGCAGAATGAGCCTGCGAGTTGTTCGTACCGGCAAGGTTAAGCGGTTCAGCCGCGAAGCCGGAGGGAAACCGAGTCTGAATAGGGCGTCGAGTCGGTGCGAGCAGACCCGAAACCGCGTGATCTATCCATGGCCAGGGTGAAGTGAAGGTAACACTTCATGGAGGCCCGAACCCGTAGACGTTGAAAAGTCTTGGGATGAGTTGTGGTTAGTACGGTGAAATGCCAATCGAACGCGGAGATAGCTGGTTCTCCCCGAAATGCATTTAGGTGCAGCGTCACGTGTTGTTCTACGGTGGTAGAGCACTGAATGGGCTAGGGGCCCTACCAGGTTACCGAACCCAATCAAACTCCGAATGCCGTAGGATTAGCGTGGCAGTGAGACAGCGAGTGCTAAGATCCGTTGTCAAGAGGAAAACAGTCCAGACCAACGGCTAAGGGCCCTAAACCACTGCTAAGTGTGAAACGATGTGGGATCGCGTAAACAGCCAGGAGGTTGGCTTGGAGGCAGCCATCCTTTAAAAAGTGCGTAACAGCTTACTGGCCGAATGTGATCTTGCGCGGACAATGTAAGGGGGCTCAAGCAGTGTCCCGAAGCTTTGGGTTTCCTGCTGCTTCGGCAGTAGGGAGCGGTAGGGGAGCGTCCTGCGCGCAGTGAAGGTAGACCGTGAGGACTGCTGGAGCGCGTTGGAGTGATAATGCAGGCATGAGTAGCGAAAACACGGGTGAGAATCCCGTGCGCCGAAAACCTAAGGTTTCCCCTGCGACGCTCGTCGGCGGGGGGTTAGGCGAATCCTAAGGCGAGGCCGGAAGGCGTAGCCGATGGACAGACGGTTGATATTCCGTCCCCGGACGAATCGAGACCAAGGAGAACGCTTTCAGACGTCCCATCCCACACCGTTGGTTGTTGTGGGCCCAAAATTGGCGTGGCGCGGCGAAAACGTGCGGAATCGCTGATTCGGGGGAAGTGGATCCTTCGGGTGAAGCGAACTGGGACCGATGGGGGCCGAGAAAAGCCCTGACGGTCGTTGACGTTCGTCCGTTCGTACCGTAATCCGACACAGGTAGGTGAGTCGAGGAGACTAAGGCGCGCGAGAGAACTCTCGCTAAGGAACTAGGCAAACGAGCCCCGTAACTTCGGAAGAAGGGGCGCCCACTGGTGGCTCCGGCCTTCGGGCCGGTGTTATCGGAGGGCCGCAGCGAAGCACCCCAGGCGACTGTTTACCAAAAACACAGGTCTCTGCTAAGGCGAAAGCCGACGTATAGGGGCTGACGCCTGCCCAATGCCCGTAGGTTAATAGGAGGTGTCAGGGGGCAACCCTGAAGCACCAAATTGAAGCCCGGGTGAATGGCGGCCGTAACTCTAACGGTCCTAAGGTAGCGAAATTCCTTGTCGGGTAAGTTCCGACCCGCATGAATGGCGTAACGACTTGGGGACTGTCTCGGCGAGATACTCGGTGAAATTGTAGCACCTGTGAAGATGCAGGTTACGCGCAGTAGGACGGAAAGACCCCGTGGAGCTTTACTACACCTTGCGATTGTGTTTTGGGTTGTCCTGTAGAGCGTAGGTGGGAGCTTAGGCATCAATGGAACACCACCCTTGGCAGTCTGGAGCACTAACCTGTGCCGTGATCCGGTATGGAGACAGTCGCTGGCGGGTAGTTTGACTGGGGCGGTCGCCTCCTAAAATGTAACGGAGGCGTCCAAAGGTACCCTCAGGCTGGTCGGAAATCAGCCGTTGAGCATAATGGTATATAGGGTGCCTGACTGTGAGACCGACAGGTCGAGCAGAGACGAAAGTCGGGCATAGTGACCCCCTGGTGGTGTGTGGGCACGCCAGGGTTCAACGGATAAAAGTTACCCCGGGGATAACAGGCTGATCTTGCCCGAGCGCTCATAGCGACGGCAGGGTTTGGCACCTCGATGTCGGCTCGTCGCATCCTGGGGCTGTACCCGGTCCCAAGGGTTGGGCTGTTCGCCCATTAAAGCGGCACGCGAGCTGGGTTCAGAACGGCGTGAGCCAGTTCGGTCCCTATCCACTGCGTGCGTAGGAGACTTGAGGGGAGTCGCTCCCAGTACGAGAGGACCGGAGTGAACTGACCTCTGGTGTACCTGTTGTGCCGCCAGGCGCAGGAGCAGGGTAGCCAAGTCGGGAAGGGATAAGCGCTGAAAGCATCTAAGCGCCAAGCCCACCCCAAGATTAGGTCTCCCTCTGGGTCAACCAGGTAAGACCCCCGGAAGAGAATCGGGTTGATAGGCCGCAATTGTAAGCACGGTAACGTGTTCAGATAAGCGGTACTAATAGGTCGAGCGGCTTACAAACAGCATGTAGATCTGTGAGTGCGCGTTCCATAATGTTGTGCAACTGTCAAAGGGCCCGGGTGGCGCTCGAGTTGCGATGAATGCGACCGAAGACTGACGAAAAGGAATCATGTTTCGCCAGTTACGGGTCGTCAGTCGCCAGTCGAGAATTCAATTCGGGTGGCCATGGCGGGGGGGAAACACCCGTTCCCGTTCCGAACACGGCAGTTAAGCCCCTCAGCGGCGAAAGTAGTTGGCTGGTAACGGCCCGCGAGGTTAGCACGCTGCCCGGATTGATGCTATCACTGAGCCCGGCAAACGCCGGGCTCTTCTTTTGCGGGCTTGACGCGTAGCCAAAGGCGACCACTCGTGAGAGTGGACGGCATGGACGGAATCCCGTGGCGCGTTCCGGCGTACGGGGCCCTGCGGTAGACACACGGCGGGAACCGACCGGGCGGCGTCATAATACATAGTTGAACGAAGGAGATTCCAATGGTACGAGCAGGACTTACGACCACCAAGGCGCCGTTCATCGAAGAAGCGAAGTCGAAGGGCGAAGTGTACATCCGCCAGCCTTACGAACTGTATAGCGAAGAAAACCAGGAGGCTTGGCGGTTGCTCTACGCACGGCTTCTGCCCAGGTGGGAGAAGTATGCCAATCCCAAGTTCCTGGAGGGTGTCACCAAACTCGCCCTCCCATCGGATCGCATCCCGCGCCTGGAGGATGTCAACAAGTTCCTCGCTCCGCTCACAGGTTTCGAGGCGAAAGCGGTTAGCGGCTATATCCCACCGTACATATTTTTCGACTGCCTAAGGAATCGCGCGTTCCCGACTACCATCACGATTCGCGACATCAACACGCTCGATTACCTGCCCGAACCGGACATCTTTCACGACGTCGCGGGCCACGTGCCGATGCACACGGACCGCCGGTTCGCGGACGTGTTGGTGCGATTCGGGGAAGCCGCACGCACCGCCTCGCAGGTCGCCAACGAAACGAAGGACGAAAAGAACCGCCTGCGGATCATTGGGAACATCGTCAAGGCAATGGCGCGCTTTTTCTGGTTTACGATCGAGTTCGGGTTAATGCGCGGCAAGAATGGAGCGACCCAGGTCTACGGTTCCGGCCTGCTAAGTTCTTACGGCGAGATTGAGTATTGTGTGGAGTCGCCTGAGGTGCAGCGCGTTCCCATGCAACTGGACTGGGTCGTCAATCAATACTTCGAGATTCATCATTACCAGCCGCTGCTGTTCACCGTGGACTCGTTCGACCATCTCTTCGATGAAATCGGCCGGCTGGAGGAGTGGATGAAAGAGGGCAAATTGAACAACGTCTCCCCCGGCGAACCGAACATTAACGAACAGGATCTGAAGGAGTTCCTGGGGGCCGATGTCGTGGAGACTGTACGAACGTAAGAGGAGTTCTGCCGCCATCGGGTGGAAACCTGGCTGCTGAAAAGCACCCGCCTTCATAAGATGGGCGTGGCCTGCCGATAATTGAGGATAGGATGCGGGGCCGGGGTTTTACGATCATCGAGTTGCTGGTTACGGTCAGCATCATCGCCGTCCTCGCGGCGCTGGTCATGCCGGTCGTGATTCAGGTCAAGAATAAGGCGTTCTCCTACTCGGCGGCCAACTCTCTTCGCCAGATAGGCATGGCCTGCGCCCTGTACCGGGACGACCACAGCGGCTACTTCCCATATCCGCACTGGGCCTCGAAGGGCGACGCCTCAGACCTGAACGGCGACGGCGTCGCGGAATGGTATGAGGTCCTGAGTATTTACTTCACGGACGGACGAATCCTCCGCGTCCACGCCGACTTCAGCGATCCGGACGTGCGACCGTGCAGTTTCGCAGACAACAGTTGGTTCGACTACGTAATCTCCGAATCGTACGTCTTGGATCCTTCAGATACCGTCTACGCCACCGAACGCGAGGACGACTATGAGTATGACTTCATCGAGTGGTGGCTGTGGCAGGATAAGTGGCCGCCCGACTCTTATGACATCCCGTATGAGGCCGCCGCCGAAGTAGTGGACATCGAGCGTTACAACGGTTTCAACAATTATCTATACGTGGATGGGCACGTGCGCGCGCGCAAGTTTCAGCACACCTGGTTTCCGCGCGTGACCTGGTGGCCCGAAGCGCCCGCCGATGCTCCGGCCGGCGGACGTTTCTGAGAACCGGCCGCGCCCGCGCCCCGTCTCTCTTGTTGTGCGTCCCTGCGCTTTTGCCACCGCCGCGGCCGCTCTGGTAGCGGCCTTCGGGTGCCGGGCGGCTTCCCCCAGAGAGCAGCCGGCCGAAGAGCAGCCCGCGCCGCTGGCGCGCAGCGATGCGCCCGAGGGCCCGGTGTCCCTGCGCCTCAACCTCGCCGAGGGAGACCGGCTCGTTTATGAGTTCACGCAGACGGAAACCCAGACGCTGCGCGTGCGGCCCGGCTCCGCCGATGAGCCCGGGACGCTCTCGGTGAGCATAGAGGCGGACCTGGTGCAGACCTGTGTCGCCGAAGAGAACGGCGTCTATGAAGTCGAGCATCGGTTCGAAAACATAAGGCTCACGGTCGCCTGCACCGGCAGGCTGGCCGGGAACGAAGAGACGATACGGCGGAGCAGAATGGCGGACCTCGAACAGACAAGTCGGACCCGGTGGGACGCTCGGTTTCAGGAGGTCGTCGACGGCGCCGGGGACGAATCGTCAGGGCAATCTGCGCGCCTCTTCTTCCCGGACCGGCCCGTGCGGCCCGGCGACACATGGGAGGCCAAGGTCGAGGAGGTCACCGCTCCAGGCGACCCCGGCGCTCTTGCGCCGAGCCTGATGCCGCGGTTTCGGTACACGCTGGAGGGCTTCGACCGGGTCGGCGAATGGCGGACAGCCCGCGTCCGAGTGGACCTGGAAGAGAACCCGCTGAGTCGCACCCCGGTGCCCGGCTACACCTGGATTGACCTGGACACAGGCGTTATCGTGCGCTCGGAGGGCGTGATCGAACTGGAGGAGACGGTTCTGTTCCGGCTGGAGACGGCGATGAACCTAAAGGAGTTCGGGCGGGAAGGGAGGGGCGACTGACGATAGACGATTCCAATCCTTCAACAATCTCATTGTTTAAGGATTTCTACGGTTCCCGGCCTTTCCTATCCCTCACCTCTGCGAGAGGTAAAGGATTTGAAGCCGGAGGGTGCGACACTCCTGTCGCGCAGTGGGGCGGCCGCCAGCGGCCACTGCTGGCCCAGGCGCTGCGCCTGCGGGTCCGCCGAGCGGTCCGGCTGGATGCCTCGGCCCGTCCAGACCAGGCCGAGGCGCGCTAGCAGTTCCTCCACGGGCAGGTCGCCGGTCTCCAGCACGCTCCGGTCGTATATCGGCCCCAGGGCTGAGCCGCCGAACTGGACGCACAGTTCGCGGATGCGGCCTTCGGCGAAGCCGGGTTTGCCGCCACGGCACTCATAGAAGAGCGCCGCCATCACGTCGTCGAGCGAGCGTTCGCCCTTCGATTCGGCCCGGATCGCCAGGTCGAGACAGAGCGCTATCAGTTTTCCCTTCCGGTAGTAGCTCAGTCCGCCGAAGCCGCTGCTGCCGCCCGTTTCCCATACGCGGCGGCTCGCCTCGTCCGCCGAGACCCTGAGCCGGCTGGAGTTCCGCCTGAGCGACTGGAGTGACCCCGACAGGGATCGAAGGAAGTCGGCGCGCGTCGTGCGGCCCGCCCGATGCAGGGAAACCTCGCCGTAATACTCCGTCACGCCTTCGAGCCACCAAAGGGCGCCGGTGACCGCCGGGCGCGCGTAGTCGAACGGCCCCAGTGCCATCGGCCGGATCCGCTTCACATTGAACGCGTGGAAGTACTCGTGCGCAATCAGGCCTGACGCCGATCGCGCAGAGGTCGTCGGGCGGAAACCCATGCGGGCGCAGTCGGCGTGCTCCAGCCCCCCCCCGGGCCCCCCGAAATCGAGCAGAAAGAGATACCGCCTGTAGGGGAATTCGCCGAACAGGAGGAACGCCTGCTCGACCACGTCCGCGCAGACCTCGGCGTACGCTTCGAGGTCCACGGATTGCGGCCGGTTGAACGCGACCACCGCGTGCGGTTTGTTGTGGACCATGAACTCGTGCACCCTTAGGGTCGTTCCCATCACCACGGGCGCGTCAATGAGCGTGTCGTAGTCCGGGGCGCTGAACCGCGCAACGGCCGCGTCTTTAACTCCCTCAACACGCCGCGTACGGTTAACTCCCTCAACACGCGGCGTGTTGAGGGATGAAACGCTTGCGTCTTCGTTTTCTATGCGCAGGAGCGCGCACTCGATTCGGGCGCCTTCGGGAACGAGCCGGACGTTCAGCGTGTGCGATTCGCGCTTGTGGCCCTCGAAGTAGCCGAGCACGGCGGGGCCGTTCCAGAAGGTCTCCTCGGCCTTCACGCGCAGGTTCTCGCTGAATCCGCCCCTCGGCACGCCTTTCACCCGGTAGGAGACGCTGTCGGCGCCGCCGTCAACGGTCCACAGGTTCGGGTCGGGGCCGTAGACCGCCTCCACCGGCTCCCCCTCGCGGAAGAATGCGACGTCTTTGAGGTGCTGCCCGAAGTCCACGATCCGGTAGTCGCCCGGCGCCCAGGCGGGCATCCGGAACCTGTCCGCGACCCCGCTCTCCAGGGCAACCGTCACGCGCACCGACGCGGTCTCGGGCTCCGGCACGACCGAATAGACCGCCGGAAAGACCGGATACGCCGTTAGGAGGAACGCGAGGAGGCTAATGGGCCGCCGGAGCATGGCGGGGAAGATACCACGCGGGACGGTTGCGGCCTCGCAGCACGCAGGACACCCTCCCCATCTGGGGATGGGGAGCGATGGGAAAGTCTCAGCAGCCGATGACGGGGAGAACGAAGCGAGTGCAGAATGGCTGCTGAGGAATCGCAAAATTCATGGATTTGGTATTTCGACCCATCCCGACGCGAGTTCGAACCATTCGGCCTCTCTGCTTTCCAATGTTATCCAATGGCTTAATCTTACCTCGATGCGACATTCAATTACTTGCCCCTTAGAAACACGAGTGTAGAACGCGGGTATTCGACGGTATTGAGTCAGCACATTTCCCGGGTATAGGCGTACCAGCTCATCGCGCAAACGGATCGGCGTATCGCCAATCATCGGTGCAAACGTCCAGATTGGCTTACCATTGCGCTCCCGAAACTCCAGGGGGTAATCGAACCTGCCAATCGGATGTACGAATTGGATCTTCCGCGTGAGGTTCCATACATCTATTCGCAGCAGAAGGTCCGACTCGTTTCGGCGCTCGGGTGATATAGTCAGCCTGAGTTCGTCCTCGGAACTCGGGATACGAAGGCTGTAGTGAGATATGGTTCGGCCTTCGCTGCTTTCCACGTCCTCTAGTTCATAGTAGACTACCGGATGATCGCTATTGTCCGACTGGCTCATCGATTGGCCTCCGCATATGAGAATCAAACTGGTAGCCAATACCAGACACGTTACAAGACCTATCAGGACGCTGTACCTCTTCAAAATCTTTTTCTGCTCCTTCTGTTCGGCCGACTCAATTCATGCGCACGTAAATTGCATTAGGCATAAATCAAGTGCGGACCAACACTCACCCTGGGAGAGTGTTCCTTCCTGTTTCCCGAAACTTTCACAGGGGTCTCTCCACAGGCACTATTCTGGCTTATTGAGGCATTCGGCGCCGGGTGCCCCTGAGATTGGAGTGGCGTTCTGCGGATGGCACCGTAGTGGGTCTTCTATCTCAGGGAAACAGAAACCTCAACCTCAGAGGCCAGAGTGATGATCCCTGAGATTCGGCGCGGAGCCGGGGGAGCAGTGAGGCGCATCGAGGCCGAATCTCCGGGCCACCCGCCGCGACACGACCGAAAGAGGTTGGAATAAGCGCTCATTCCAAGGAATAAGCGGGTGATTCCTCTGAATAGCCTGCTGCCGTCCAGGAGCACTTCGCCTCCGCCTATGAGTAGCCCGCTGCCGCCGGGGAGCAGCTCACCTCCGCACATGAATAGCCCGCTGCCGCCGGGGAGCGGCTCGCCTCCGCCTGTGAATGGCCCGCTGCCACCGGGGAGAATCTCGCCTCCGCCTATGAATAGCCCGCTGTCGCCCGGGGAGCATCTCGTCGAGGGCTTTCAGAATCCGATCCACGGTCCTGACGCTAAGGAGCGGGGCCGGATCCGGGACCGGCCGGGGGCCAGATCGGCCTTGTTCGACACGCGGAGGGTACCGGAGGCGTCCTATAATAGCGATATGCTTGCTCTTGCCGCCGTCACGCTCGCGACCGCCGCCCTGCCGACCTTCGACGACGCCGTCCAGACCGGACTGAAGGACATCGCCTTCTCCGTGAAGGTAGTCTCGGCCAAGCGCGCCGAACTTCGGAAGATCAACCGGGACTTCGCCATCAGTTACGAGGCGAAGGAGGTGAAGGTGCAGTGGAAGGAGCCGATGAAATTGCGCCTGACGTCTAAGGTGAACGGCCAGGCCCTTACCTACCTGGTGGTCGGTTCCAAGAAGACCTACCACATCCCGCGCCTGCGACTCAAAAAGACGGAGGACATTTCGAAGTCGCCGGGCAAGCGGCAGACGCTCCTGGACTTCGGCATGATCAGCCCCTCGATGAGCAAATCCTTCCTTAAGGGCTCCTACGTGCGGACGGACCGGGAAGGTCGCCTGATCTTCGATGTCAACTACCAGTACGCGGGGGACACGAGCCGCCATCGAGTTTGGATTGACGCCGGGAAGAGGTACGTCGTCAAGCGTATGTGGTTCAACCGGAAGGGGCAGCTGATGGCCACGTTCGACTACACGGAGCCGGTTGAGGCGAACGGCCTGTGGATCCCGACGAAACTGACCGTGCGCAACGCCGAGGGCAAGGTGGCGGGTGTCAGCCGGTTCGAGAGTATCAAGGTGAACGGCGGCATTCCCGATTCAGTCTTCAAATTATAGGCGTTCAGCCTGCCTGTCGGGTCAGGGTGTCGCTCAATGCGCTTGCCGCGTGCCGCACAATCGGGATCGTCCTGTCATAGCGCATTCGAGTCGGTCCCACCACGGCGATTGCGCCGGCCTCCTCGTCGTTCACGTAGAACCGGTCTGCGATGACGGCAAGGCGCTTCAGGGCGTCCGGCTCATTTTCATCTCCGATGGTGACGGACGGGCCGGCCCCGGCCGGCCGCTCGATCATGCCTCTCACGACGTCGGCGTCCTCGAGGGCGGCAAGGATCTCGGCGAGCGTGCCCATGTCGCGCCGAAACTCCGGCAGACCCAGCAGATAGAGTGTGCCCTCCGTGACCAGCCTTCCGTCCGAGAGGGAGCGGCAGAGCGTGCGCAGAGCGTTCCACGCCCGGCCCATCAGCGCCCGGGCCGAGGGTTTGACGGATTCGGCAGGGGGTGGGGATTGCTTGGAAAGGGGCCGCAGCCTCTTTCCATCAGCCGCCGCCGTCATCAGTTCCGAAACTTTCCGCAGGTCTTTTGGAGAAAGGTCGACCGACGATTCGACGACGCGGCTTTCCACAAGGCCGGTGCTCAGCACGACGGCCATCAGAGTGCGCTCAGCCGTGAGTCCGGTGAGCGCCACCTGCCGCACCCACGTGGAGCGTTGGCGATGCGTCGCCAACACAGAGACGTATTGAGTCAGTCGCGCCAGGAGGCGGCAGGTCTCGTCGAGCAGTTCGCCGGGGCCGCGGTCGCCGCCGGCGATCTTCCGGACCGCTCGCTCGGCGGCCGGCGCGCCTTCGGGTGTGGCCAGGCGGTCCACGTAGTACCGATAACCCGCATCCGACGGAATCCGCCCGGCTGAGGTGTGCGGCTGTTGCAGGTAGCCCTGCGCCGACATCTCGGCCAGTTCACGGCGCACAGTGGCCGTGCGGACCCCGAGCCGATACCTCGCAACCAATAGGCTGCTGGTCACCGGCTCAGCCGTGTCCACGTACTCAACCACCACCGCCCGCAGGATATGCTCCCTTCGGGGCGAAAGATCGGTCATCAAGCGATTCCAGTTTACTCTTACGACGGGTGTAGCCCCCGGGCGGGTGCGCCCGTCATACTGAATAGATGATGATCTACTCCGCCGCCTTGTCGCTCGCGGTCGCGTTCGGGGGCGCCGTCTCGCCCGCCGTCAGCCCCGAAGAGGCGATCGAACACCTGAGCAAACTCAGAGAGGCCGCCCGCAGCGGGAAATTCGAGAACCTCCGGCCCCTCTTCGCCGAGCCCGCGTACACGGTGTATTTGGAACAGATGCTCGGCGGCGCGGGCCCGCTGCGGGCCATCGCCATATCCGGTTATCCGGCCCCTCCCGGCCTTGAGAAGTTCGGAGAATACTGGGTGGTCTTCCATCGTTGGCAGCGGCTTGAGCATCATCACGACGCCGTCTTCCCGATCATCCGAACGGGCGAAGGGGTCACGCTCGGCAGCGAGTTGCCTGAGGACCTATTCATTCCGTATAGGTTCGAGCGGCTCGAGTTTGACGTGCGCTTCTATCCGACCGATGGTCGCGCTGACATTCGCGTCAAAGCGGACGTTAAACGAACCGGTGAAGGCCCCGAGACGGTGTTCATGCGGATGAACGACACTTACGTTGTAAGGGAGGCTCGTTTCAACGGCGAAGAAATCCCGATCCACTCAGACGAGCCCATCGGTTCGTTCTCGCTTGATGCGGAACAACCGGTCTTGGTTCAGTCCGGCGGAATCCTCTACCTGACAAACGCCGGGGACGGCGGGGAACTGGCTCTGCGATACGTGGTTGCAATTGACATTCCGGGCGGCGACCAAGTCACGGAGGAGTACGCTCTGCTTACGTCCTATTGGTATCCGCACATCGGCCGCGCACCTGCCAAATCGCGCACGCGCGTAGAGGGGCCGAAGGATTGGACCCTGATTGGACCGGGCAATCAAGTGAAACAGACCGAGCTGGGGGAGCGAAAAGCGGTCGAGTACGAGAACGATGTGCCGGTCTCCTGGTTTCATATCGTCGGCGGGCCATATAAACTCGTGCACGAAGTTGAAGATCGAGGCCGCAAGTTCCGCGCATGGCAGTTGGGCACTGTTGACGATGGTCGAGGGAAGCATGACGCCGAAATGGCGCGCGATTCCGTGGCGTTCTTTGAGGATCGTTTCGGCAAGTTCCCATACGATCATTACGATGTTGTGGACACGCCGGACTTCTATGGGGTTGAGTGCTACAGTTTCACGGTTCTCACGCCGCGGATCACAGAGTGGGCGACTTCTCACGAGATAGGGCACACCTATTTCGGCGGCATGGCGACGAACACATATATTCACAGTATGTGGAACGAAGGCGTGACGCAGTACGTGGACAGCATTCAGTTTAAGGAGAGCAGAGGTCGCACGCTCGAGACGGGTTATAGACAGCGCACGGTGAAGGTGCCGCTGGCGACGATCAGCATCCCGCACGGTCCGAACGGCAACGTCGGCTACATGCGCGGCGCATATACGATGAAGATGCTCGAGAACGAATTGGGTTTAGACCTGATGAACCGTTGCCTGCGTGAATTCGTGAAGCGGCAGAGCGGCAAGGCCACTGAATGGAGCGACCTCGAGACGGTTTTTAGCGATGTGGCGGGACGTCCGCTCGGCTGGTTTTTCGACCAGTGGGTCCGCAGCGCCATTTTCCCGGGGGTCCGGTATGCCGGCACGTGGGTTGAGCCCGGGCCCCGAACCGGTTTCAATACGAGCGTCCGTTTTCTCCAGACCGGAACCGTAATGCCGTACCGGCTGCGGTTTGAAGTTGTGCTGACAACGCCGTCTGGAGAGAAGCGCTTCCCGATTCTGTTGACCGAGACGATGCAGCAATACAATTTCGCCACCGACGAGCGCCCGGTCCGCATCGAAGTTGACCCGATGGGCTGGACCCTGGCCGACGTTCCGGAGGCCATGGACCTCCCCCCGCCGGCCGCCAGCCGTCAGTCGTCAGTCGTCAGTCGCTATGTCCATTATCTGGCGCGACCCTGAACTGAGCCTGAAGCCGCTCGGAGGCAAGACGGTCGCGGTCCTCGGCTTCGGCTCGCAGGGCCGTGCTCAGGCGCTGAACTTGCGGGACAGCGGCATCAGGGTGATCGTCGGTGCGCGGCAGGGGGGGGGATCATGGAAAGAGGCCGGGGCGCTCGGCTTCGAGGTGTCGCCTTACGACGGTGCCGTCGCAGGCGCCGATCTGATCGCCCTGCTTGTTCCGGAGAGGGCGCACTGCGACGTGATCCGGTCCGACATCAACCCGGCTGCGCGTGAAGGCGCCGCTGTCGTCTTCGCCCACGGTTACACGATGCTGTACGGACTGAAACGCCCACGCGACGACTTGCAGTGTCTCTTGGTGGCGCCCAAAGCGATCGGTCAGCAGTTGCGGCGGCTCTATGAAGAAGGGAAGGGTGCTGCGGCGCTCATCGCGGCGGAGCCGGGCGACCTCGAACTGGCCAAGGCGTATGCAAAAGCGCTCGGCTGCGGGCGCGCGGCCGTCATCGAGTCGTCGTTTCGCGAGGAAACGGAGACGGACCTTTTCGGCGAGCAGGCGGTCTTGTGCGGTGGGATTTCTGAGTTGGCGCGGGCCGCGTTCGACACACTGGTGGAGGCCGGCTACTCGCCCGAGGCCGCCTACTACGAGTGTCTGTTCGAGATAAAACTGATCTCCGACATGATGTTCGAGCACGGTATCGCGGGCATGGTGGAGCGCATCAGCGACACGGCGCAATTCGGCGCAATGACCGCCGGTCCGCGCGTTATAGGCGAGCAGTCGCGGCGTGCGATGCGCGAACTGCTTTCGGAAATCCAGAGCGGCGAGTTCGCAAAGCGGTTCACGGAAGAACAAGCGGCGAAGTCGAAGAACGTGAAGGAATGGCGGCATGAGTTGCGCGAAGAGCTGATTGAGAAGATACGGCGCGAACTCGGAGAATGACGTACGGTCCTACCACCCGCCACCCCCTCCTCCCCCGAATCCGCCACCCGAGAAGCCGCCGCCGCCGAATCCGGAGCCGCCTCCACTGGCGCCCGACGAGCGCGGGGGCGTGCCGGCGGCGGCTGCGAACGACTCGGTCATCGTCCACAGGTCCAACGCGAAGGAGTGCCCATGGAATGGGGCGCCCGCCGGGCCGCGATACCAACTCGGCGGCTCGGTCAAAACGTCTTCGAACGCCTCCGTCCAGTCCTGCGTCAACCCGAAGGCTACGGCGTGCGGCAGGTACGCCTCATAAAGCGCCATGTCGGGATGTTTCTCAATCATCCACTTTAGTTCTTCGCCGCGTGCCCGGCGGATGAACTCCTCGAACCCGCGCACGTTCTGGTGTGCGACCGCACCCTGTTTGGTGCGCCGCGGCATCAGGTATCCGAACAGAATAACGAGCAGTGCGCCGACTGCGCCTCCAACAACGGAGGGGACGGGCGATCCCAGGGGGTTCAGAACAATGAAGATGATCCCCAGCGGGACGAGAGCGATGAGGCCGCCGACTATCCAAGCGGTCCGCACCTTTCGGGGAGATCTCAGGTAGTAGCCGTGGTCAACGAGGCTTCGATATAGTTTCCTGTGGAGGGTATCGAGGTGGGGCGCCACCTTTTCGCGCATATCCTTCTCCGTTATTCTGCCGTCAACGCCTTTGAGCAGGCTCCGCAGTTCCGTCTCGAAAGATGTCAGGGTCTCTTCGGAATCTTGATACGTCAGTTTCAGTTCCGTTGACCTTCGTTTGAAGATGAGGCCCTTTTCCTCTGTCGTGTACATCTTCAGGTGGCCTTTGACGGCGAGGCTTATGATTCCCGCGGCTATGTCGCGTTTATCAACTCTTTCGTCAATCAGCGCGCCCGCTTCCGGTCCCGAAATGCCGTCCGGCGGCTCATACTGTACAACCATTGGCCCACCGTACGGATCACGCCCGTGGCGCGCCCAGAAGAACAGCATAACGAGCAGCACCCATATCGGAATCGTGAAACCTATGTTCGGCAGCAAGAAAAGACGCGCTCGCTGCGCCAGGCTCAGCCTGTGAATCATGTGCGCCGGCACATCCAATACAAACGTCAGGTTGCTGCCCGGCATCAGAGGGGTTTCGCGAACTCCGCTCGCCGACGAACTGGAGAGGTCTAAGAGTGTATCGGTATCACGCCCGTAAAAGCCCGTTGCCCTTCCGTCAATGGTGTTCTGAATCGGTGAGCCGTACGGCCCCGCGAAGACGCGCAGACGGACGGATTCATCTTCGGGCACATCGGGGAATGTCACACGGAATCCGCTGCGCATAATCGGCATTTCCCAGTCGGGCCCGGTTACGTTCCAGTAAAGTTGCGCGCGAGGTTCCCAATCGGCGGCTCCCTCGTCAAACCAATTGATCATTCCGATCGCTTCGTAAGTGATCACATACGTCTTCTCCGTGCCTGGGGGGAACCAGACGTCTTCTTCGCCGATTCTAATTCGAAGATTGGGGCCGTCGCGGGTTATCTTCGTGGTGTAAGGTGCCCCGTTCGGTTCGGTAACACTTACAACGTCTATCATCACACGACGGGCGACGACATCGTACTTCCCCGGCAGATCCACCGGAATGACGCGGAATATGCCGCGACGCCGGGCGTTGAACGTGACGCGTATCGTCTCCGTCACCCGCATGGTGGCGTTTTCCCGCAGTTCGATCTCCGCAAAGAACTCATCTACCACCAGCGGATACTCTTGAGCGGCGGCGCAGACGGTCAATGCCGATGCAGCGAATAGCAGAAGAAGGGTTCTCATTTGTCCATCCTCGCGCTTGGGGCCCGGCGTTCCACCGGGTCAGTGACTGAGAAGAACTCAGCTTTTCGGAATCGAAACGCCAATCCGACAAGCCCTAACGGAAAACTGTCGAGCATCGTGCCGAAGTCCCTCACTGCCGCGTTGTAATAGCGGCGGGCGTTTGCGATACTGTCCTCAGTTTCGGAGAGTTCCTCTTGCAGCCGCATAAAGTGGGCGCTCGATTTAAGTTCAGGATAGGCCTCGACGACCGCGATGACGCGTTCGATTCGGGCGGCGAGTTCCTCCTCGGCGGCTGCCCGCCGGGCCGGACCCATCTGCCCGGCCGAGGCGCCGCTCCGCGCCCTCACCACTTCCTGCAGAACGGTCTGCTCAAAGCCGGCATATCCTTTCGCCGTCTCAACCAGATTCGGCACCAGGTCGGCGCGCCTCTTGAGTTGAACGTCAATGTCGGACCATGCGCCGCGGACGACGTTGCGCATCCTCGCGAGCGCGTTGTAGGCATACGCGAGGAGCATCAGAAACAGGGCGACTGCCAGAAGTAGTACCCACTCACCGGAACCCAATGTCCGCCTCCTTCGACCGGGACTTTCGCAGGCCGCATTATATCGCCCGGCAGCGCCGTGCGGCGACGACTACGCTGGCGCGGCGGCAGGGGCAGCCTCGGCCTCGGCCGCGTCCGGTTCCATCTTGTCTATGACTGCGGCGCCCACGCTGTCGCCCCAAACGTTTACAGTCGTCCGGCATCGGTCGAGGAACCAGTCAATGACCAGAATCAATGAGATCCCCTCAATCGGGAGGCCGACCGCCTGGAGGACGATAACCATGGTTACAAGGCCGGCTTCCGGAATACCCGCTGCGCCGACTGCGGCGAGCGTAGCCGTGAGGAAGATGATGACCATTGCGAACGGACCCAATTGGATGCCGTACATCTGGGCGATGAATATCGCGGCCACCGCTTCGTAGAGGGCGGTGCCGTCCATGTTTATCGTCGCTCCAAGCGGCAGAACGAAACTGGCCGACCGTTCCGATACCTTGTTCCTCTCGATGGAGGCCCGCATAGTCACCGGCAGCGTTGCCGAACTCGACGCCGTCGAGAAGGCGGTAACGAGAGGGTTGAGGGTATTGGCCACGAACGGAAGGACAGGGCGCTTTCCGAAGAACCTTAAGATTAGCGGCAGTATGATAACACCGTGGATTAGCAATCCGACGATTACGGTGCCGGCGTATTTCCCCAGTCGCACAAGGTCCGGCCAAAAGGCCTCGAATCCGCCGGCGTCGCCGAGGCGGCCGGCGATGAGCGCTCCGATCCCCACCGGCGCTGTCAGCATCAGCAGGAAAACGATCTTCATGATCGCTTCGTTCAGGCCGGTGAAGAATGCGATCACCGGCCGGCCGACTGCGCCCAGTGTTGTGAGGACACCGCCGAAGATGAGCGAGAAGAAGATTAGGGGAAGCACCTTGGTCTCAGCCATCGCCGCAAAGAGGTTCGTCGGAACCATCTCGAAAAGCACGCCCTTCAGCGTGTCTCCGATGCTGCGGTCCCTCTTGCCCTTCACCTTTTCGGCAATCGCCAGGTCAACGAGGATTCCCCTGCCCTCTGCCTTCGGTGTTACCGAGGCGTCGTTCTCATCTGTCCATGCAGTCACTGTAAGCGCTGTGCCCGGCTCGTGCTTCTCGGCCAATACTCCGCGTATGCCCTGGTCGCTGAGCACGACCATCCGTTCGGTGTCGAACGAGCGTCCGAACTCGCCGTCAATCAGAGTGACCGTGTTGTTACTGATTCGGTAAGCGGCGTCCGGCAGTCGCTGGGCCCCACGCAGGTTCAGCCGCTCTTCCTCCGTCTCCGCCCAACCTGGGCGGATGATGTTGACCAGGGCGATGCCCACTATCACCGCCATGCCGGTCGTCAGCATGTAGTAGGCGATTGTTCGTCTGCCTATCGGCCCAATTTTGCGAATGTGCCCGAGCCCGGTGATTCCGACGATGATGGACGCCATCACGAGCGGCACCACAATCAGGAACAGAGCATTCAGGAAGAGTTGCCCCAGGAACTGGACCTCCCGGCCCATCGCGGGCCAGAACCCCCCGAGCAGAGCGCCCACGACGATGCCGATAACGATGCCGATGAGCAGCTTGTGGGAGGCTTGGGGCTTGGCCATCTGTCCGGGCATTGTACCGACTCCGGCAGGGACCGGCCGGGGCCGGGCGGGGGTCCCATCAGCCGCAGGCCGCCTCCGGGGCCCGGCTCCGGGGGCGGTCCAGCCGGCCCGGGCAGGCCAAATCGAGGAAATGGAACCACATAGGCCCCCGCAGACGTGTTATAATTAAGAGAGATTTCGGCAGGTTCGCCTGCTGAGGAGGAGAACCACATGAGTATATCGTTGGTCGTGGGTGTGGCGGCGGCGCTCTTTGTTCCGCAGGCGAACGGTGGGTCCGACCTGCTGGCGAAGCATGTAGCCGCGCTACAGACCGCGAAATCCCTGGACGTAACCTTCACCGTGCGCGTGCTCCCGGCCGCCGGGGCGGAGTACCGCCTGCAGTTCAGCAGGCCCGCCATGCTCCGAATAGACCGGCCCGACGGCTTCCTGCTCACTGACGGCAGCACCGTCTGGACCTATTGGAGCGAGAGCAACTCGTACAACCAGAGGCCGGGTGGCATCAAGGACCTTTTGGATGAACTCAAGGATGATAGTCTCGCTGCGTGGGCTGCGTTCTTCCTGCCCGATCAGTTCAAGAAGGTCGAAGATGTGCAGGCGGGATCGAAGATCTCGATGCTGGGCAACCCTGTGATCCCGGTCACCTTCACAATTGATAAGAGGGCGAGCCTGACCGGCACCCTATACATAGACCCGAAATCGGGAATTGCCCGAGGGGCTTCCATAAAGGCCGCGCGTGGCGGCGACTCCGTCGAGCAGCTCATCATGGCCAAGCAGATAAGCGTGGGAACCACCCCGCTCTCTGCGTCCGCCTTCAACTTCACGGCGCCCGCTGGCGCGGAAGAGGTTGAGTACTCGGCCGCCGAGCTGGCCAAGTGGTATGAGGACCTCGACGAGGCCCTGAAGGTGGCGCAGGCCACGAATCGCATGCTGTATGTGGAGTTTGGTGCAGTGTGGTGATCGTTCTGCCAGAGGCTCGCCCGTGAGGTGAACCCGTCAGAGCAGTTCATAGACCAGGCCCAATACTTCGTGTTCGTGCACATAGACACCGACCACCAGCCCGGCGTTGCCCGCCGGTTCGGCGTGGGCGGCATCCCGGACATCCGCTTCCTGACGAAGGACGGCACCGAAGTCCACAAGTTTGTGGGCTACAAGCCGGTAGCCGGCGTGATCGCCGAGATGAACAAAGCGCGGAAGATGGCCGGCCAGTAAGAAACCGGTCCAAGAACCGAATGGGACGGGCGAATCCGCCCGTCCCATCAGTTTGTTAGACAGCCGGTCGTCAGCCGCCAGTCGTAGGTCGTTAGCCGCCAGTTGCGGATCGGCAGGAGATGCTCGCCAGTCGCCAGTCGTCAGTCGTCAGTCGCCCCAGAGTATCCTGTACCCGTGGAAAGGATCGTCCTCGCCGCTCCGCGCGGCTTCTGCGCCGGCGTCGCCTACGCAATCGAGGTGGTGGACCTCGCGCTGAAGGTGCACGGCACGCCGCTCTACGTCCGGCACGCGATCGTCCACAACGAGCACGTCGTGCGCAGCTTCGAGGAGCGGGGGGTAGTCTTCGTGGAGAAGATCTCGGAGATCCCGGAAGGCGCCACCGTCATCTTCAGCGCGCACGGCATCAGCCCGCAGGTCCGCACGGAAGCCGACGGGCGCGGCCTGCATGTGATTGACGCCACCTGCCCGCTGGTCACGAAGGTGCACCGGGAGGCGCAGCAGGCGGTGCGCGAGGGCAAGACGCTGATCCTGATCGGCCACCAGGGTCATCCCGAGGTGGAGGGCACGCTGGGCCAGGTGCCGCCGGAGCGCATCCATCTCGTGGAGACGGTGGAGGACGTGGAGGCGCTGAACCTGGATGCGCAGGTCCCGATGGCGTACGTAACGCAGACTACGCTCTCCATGGACGACACCGCGCAAATCGTCGACGCGCTCAGGCGCAAGTACCCGAGCATCGACAGCCCGCGCCAGGAGGACATCTGCTACGCCACGCAGAACCGCCAGAACGCGGTGAAGGAGATCAGCGC
>JADFGT010000178.1 GCA_022567555.1 Armatimonadota bacterium
ACGAAGGCCGCCGCATCCTCGAGGAGTCTGGCCTGCCTGTCGTCCGCGCGAACGACCTAGGCGAAGCGGCCAGCCGGGCGGTCGAGGCGGCCAGCAGTAGAACGGCGTCGGAGGAGCCGAGTGCAGCTGAGTAGTGTCGAAGTACGCACCAGCGAGGCTCAGAGAGCGCACATCCCCTCCTTCGCCGCACGATCTGATTCCTTCATGCAACCTCAGTAGCACTTCGCGCGCATTCTCCGTATCATGAGCCTCGATCGCACATGGCCGTAAAAGCAGAACTGAGGGAAGAACTCGAAGCCCAGATCATGGGACGGGGCGAAGTGACGCCCCGCAACATGATGGGTACCACCGCCTACATGGTGCGCGGGCGGATGTTCGCATTCTGGGTGGCCGACGGCCTGGTCGCGAAGTTGCCCGACCACACCCGCCAGGAGCTTATCGACCGGAAGGCGGGAGTGCTCTTTCAGGGCGGCCCGCAGGGGCGCGGCTTCGGCGAGTGGACGCGGCTCCACATCGGCAAGAAGAAGGATATGACCGCCGCCGCCGAGGGCGTGAAAGCGGCGTACGAGTACGTGCGCGGCGCCGCCGGAGCCAAGCCGAAGGCGAAGAAGAAGGGGCGGCGGAAGTGATGCCCGAGGCATTCCGAACGATTAAGGCGCGGAGGGCAACATGAGTATTCTCGTCAACCAAGCCACTCGCCTCCTGATCCAGGGGATCACCGGCCGCGAGGGCAGCTACCAGGCCCAGCGCTGCATCGAGTACGGGACGCACGTCGTCGCCGGCGTCACTCCCGGCCGCGGCAGCGATTCGTTCGGCGGCATCCCAATCCTCAACACCGTCCGCGAAGCGGCCCGTGAGACACGCCCTGACTGCTCGCTCATCTTCGTGCCAGCCCCCTTCGCCGCCGATGCGATGCTCGAGGCGATCCAAGCGCAGATCGCGCTCATCGTCTGCATCACGGAAGGCGTGCCCACACTAGACATGGCGCGCGTGAAGCGCACGCTGAAGGGGAGCAAGAGCAAACTCATCGGTCCCAACTGCCCCGGCATCATCACCCCCGGCGAGTGCCGTATCGGCATCATGCCCAGCGACGTGTTCTCGATGGGCTCCGTCGGCGTCGTCTCGCGCAGCGGCACGCTCGTGTACGAAGCCGTCGCGCAGCTCACGGAGCGGGGTATCGGCCAGTCGACCTGCGTCGGCGTCGGCGGCGACCCGATCATCGGCACGTCGCAACGAGAGGCGATGGAGCTGTTCGATCAGGACCGGGAGACGGCGGTTCCAGGGGGTTCGGACAAATGCAACCATGTCTATAATCTCGTCCTTCGTCCGCTCGTCTCGAATTTCGGGCTCGACGCGACCGCCCGCCCGCCTAGCGCCTCGACCGGGCACGTTTCTTGCGGTGCCTGGGCTGGTCCTGGCGCTGTTTGTCCTTACCGTCCTGGGCGCGTCCATGGTCACCCTCATCGGCATGATGGCCTTCCTGTTCATGCCGCGCACCATGCGCACGATCCGGTCCGCGGTCCTCTCGATCAAAGAGATGCCGTACGTGGAGAGCGCCCGCGCCATTGGAGCATCCACGCCCCGGATACTCATTAGGTATATATTCCCCCAGATCCTGGCGCTCTACATAGTCCTGGTGAGCCTCATCATCGGCACCGCCATTATTCTGGAAACGTCGCTGAGCTTCCTGGGCCTTGGCCTGCCCATCAACACGCCTAGCTGGGGGAACCTCATCAACTTCGGAATCGGCGATGTGTTCTTCACTGGGTGGAGGCAGGTTATCCCGCCGGGGATCGCCATTGCCGCGGCCGTCTTCGGCTTCAACCTGTTGGGCGACGCCTTGCGCGACGTCTTCGACCCGCGGTTGCGGGGCAGTGGTGTCGGGCTGCGCAGCCGGGGTGGGTCGGGCGCTGGTACTTAGAGAGAGCTATCGCTACCAACGGTTATACCGCCCGCTCGGTCCCCAGCATAGCCGTGGGGTTGAGCGGGCGGCTGGTCAGGGGAAGGGATGGCGTCTCGTACCGCCGCTATCCAGCGTTGACTAACTGAGGAGGGAGAGAGCAGTGGGCACTTTGATCGAGGTCCGGAACTTGCGCACCCACTTCTTCACCGAT
>JADFGT010000107.1 GCA_022567555.1 Armatimonadota bacterium
CGGCCTCGCAGCCCTGGCCGCGCGAAGACGCAGGAAGGCATAAGCGATACGCTCCATTGTTCGTCGTATGAAACTCCCGGCTCGACCGGGAGTTTCTCGTTCTCCCTGGTGAGCCGCCCGCCGGCGCAGGAACCCCGCTTCATCCGCCGAACGAAGGTCCGAGGATTCCTGTATCGTGCCGAAGACGAAGACCCGCTACGTTTGCCAAGAGTGCGGCTCCGCCTCGCCCAAGTGGCTCGGCCGGTGCCAGGACTGCGGCGCTTGGAACAGCCTTCACGAAGAGGCCCTGCCCGAAGCGCGCCCCTCGGGCTCGGCCTTCCCGCCCTGGGAGGCCCCGAGCATAACGTCGGTCGGACCCTTGGAAGGGCAGAGACTCTTGACCGGAATCGAGGCGCTCGACGCGGTTTTGGGCGGCGGCCTCGTGCCCGGCTCGGTCGCGCTCATCGGCGGAGACCCGGGCGTGGGTAAAAGCACGCTGCTGACGCAGGCGGCCGGAGAGATGGCCCGCGCCGGGCGGCGCGTGCTGTACCTCTCCGGCGAGGAGTCGTCGCGGCAGGTGAAGCTGCGGGCGGAGCGGCTCGGGGTGGTGCACGAGAACTTCCTTGTGGCCCCGGCCACCGAGCTGGAGCAGGCGCTCGCCTGCATTCAAGGCTCTTCTCCGGATGTGGCCATCGTGGACAGTATTCAGAGCCTGCGCTCCGGAAACCTGGAGAGCGCCGCCGGCAGCGTCGGCCAGGTTCGGTATTGCGCGTCCGAACTGCAGCGGGCCGTCAAGCAGTCCGAGACCGCGCTGTTCCTGGTCGGCCACGTGACGAAAGAGGGCGCTCTCGCGGGACCGAAGGTCTTGGAGCACCTGGTGGACACGGTGCTCTACTTCGAGGGCGAGGGGCATGGTCGGCTTCGCGCGCTGCGGGCGGCCAAGAACCGGTTCGGCCCTGTGGATGAGGTGGCTGTGTTCGAGATGACCGAGAGCGGCCTGAAAGCTGTGCCGAACCCGTCGGCGCTCCTGCTGGCCGAGCGGCAGTCCGACTCGCCCGGAACGGTCGTTTTCCCGGCCGTCGAGGGGACGAGGGCGCTGCTGCTGGAGGTCCAGGCGCTCGTTACGCCGAATTACACGCACAACCCTCGGCGCGCCGTCACCGGACTGGATTATAACCGGGTGGCGCTTGTGCTGGGAGTGATGGAAAAGCGGTGCGGCATGCGCCTGGGCAACTGCGACGTGTTCCTGAACGCGGTGGGCGGGCTTCAGGTCCGGGAGCCGGCCGCCGACCTGGCGATATTCCTGGCCGTGGCAGGCAGCCTAAAGGACAGGCCGGTGCCGGAAGACATCGTAGCGTTCGGCGAAATCGGTCTCACCGGCGAGATACGGAGCGTGGGGGGCGCGGAATTGCGGCTGCGGGAAGCGGCGCGCCTGGGGTTCCGGCGGGCTGCTGTGAGCAAGGGTTTGAAGCAGGCGCACGCCGTGGCGGGCCTGAAAGTTGGGGCGTTCCGCTCGGTGCGCGACGCGCTGGCGCTGCTCGGGGAGTAAAACCGTCGTGCCCTGAGAACATTCCGGGCAGGTAATTCTTCTAAAAACCGGTACGGGCTTTCACCGGCCCGGCTGTATAATATACGAGAACGAGGAGGCACTCATAAAATGACCGCCCTACTAAGCGCAGTTGCGGTCGGTCTGGCTTCGGCCGCTGCGGGGCCGCCGGCCGAGGTGCAAGGAGAGATGGAGATCGCCTTCGGCTATGTGATGAACGCCGACGGCGAGAAGGTTCTGGTGGAAGGGCTGCGGGTCCCATTCCGGGCCAAGCGGATCTCCGCCGCGACCGCCGACACGCCCTCCCGCGCCGGGTCCGGCACCGACGGCGGCGGCGGCCCGCCGCGGATCTACCAAAATGTGGCCGATGACCCGTTCGACCCGCACAACTTCTGGACAGGCTTAGGAAGCCCGATGCCGAGCGCGCTGGACGACATCACGCTCGCTCCGGCGGGACAGGGCGTCAGCTGGGAATGGCTGACGATCGGAATGCACACCGAGTTCCCGAACGACTTCCTAATTCGGTGGGTCATCTTTGACACGTTCGTGCCCGGCAGGGGCCCGGGAAAAAGCGCGTTTGACGACGTTCTGGGCGACTTCGGGGGCCGGTTCAACTTCTCAGAGCTGGGATTGCCGGTGCCGGGGGACTATCAGATCACCTTTGACATATCGGTGATCGGGTTGACCGTGGCGGACGGCGGCTGCTACTTCGCGCAGCAGTTCCGCGAGTGGCGTCCGCCATACAGCGGCGAGGAGCCGTTTCTGCCGTCCATTTGGACTTTGTTCAACGGTGAGGGCGTGGACATCGGCAGCAGCGAGGACTTCTTCTGGTACGACACCAGCCCCTACGATGGCATCTATGACGAGACTGAGATTGACACGTTCAACAGTCCGCCGTTCGACTTGGCGAACTTCCTGTTGGAGGTCTATGCCGGAGACCCGCCGGAGATCATTCCGCCGTTCAACTTCGATGTTGTCAGGGGTCTCGTGCTCGGAGGCGACCTTCTGGCCCTTTGGTTCAGCGACGACGTTCGCCTGGTGGTCCGTCCGTGGTTTGTTCTGACGACGACCGAGTCGCCGGTTCAGGTCATCGTTGAGGCGGGTGTGCCCACGTCGTCCCTCTCATCACTGAAGTTCCTGCTGGAGGCCTCGGGCTCGATCCCGAACCTGAGACAGCGTATCGAACTGTTCAATTATACGACTGGTCTCTGGGTGCTAATGGACGAACGGGAGGCCACGATCACCGATTCCGAGGTGGAGGTGATCGCCCAGGGCAACCTGTCCGACTACGTCGAGCCCGGCACGAACAGGGTGAAGGCGCGTGTGAGTTGGAAAGAGGCGGGCCCGATCCTCTCCTATCCGTGGAGGGCCCGGATTGACCGGACGGTGTGGAAAATCACGCGGGCGTAGGCCCGGGCTCGCCCCGGTCCCCGTCCAGGCTTTCGGAGGCGGTCCCGGGAATGGGCCGCCTCCGGGGGTCGTTTTTGGGTCAATGAGGCCGGGAGGCAGTGGGTAAAAAAGCGCCCAGACGCCCAGACCCCTTGACAGAAGGGCAGAATTGTGCCTATAATGCAGATTGCTGCTCTCTTCAGAGACGGCGCGCTCCTTGATAATCGGATACGGTTTGTGCGCTTGGATGTTCTCGTGAGAACGGCCCCAGTCGCATGGCGGCGCTTCTGTGAGAGGCGCAGGCTGAGCGGCAAAGGCCAACAATCGGTCAAACGATTCCAAACGGAGAGTTTGATCATGGCTCAGGACGAACGCTGGCGGCGTGCTTAAAACATGCAAGTCGAGCGAAGGTCTTTGACCTTAGCGGCAAACGGCGGAGTAATACATAAGCAACCTGCCCCGAAGACCGGGATAGCCCCTCGAAAGAGGGATTAATACCGGATGTGGTTGCGAAGGGGATTCCCTATGCAACTAAAACGCGCAAGCGGCTTCGGGAGGGGCTTGTGGCCTATCAGCTTGTTGGTGGGGTAACGGCCTACCAAGGCTTCGACGGGTAACTGGTCTGAGAGGACGACCAGTCCGACTGGGACTGAGACACGGCCCAGACTCCTACGGGAGGCAGCAGTTAGGAATCTTGCGCAATGGGCGAAAGCCTGACGCAGCGACGCCGCGTGGAGGACGACGTCCTTCGGGATGTAAACTCCTTTTACCAGGAAAGAATACTGACGGTACCTGGTGAATAAGCCCCGGCTAACTACGTGCCAGCAGCCGCGGTAAGACGTAGGGGGCGAGCGTTGTCCGGATTCACTGGGCGTAAAGCGCGCGTAGGCGGCCTGTTAAGTCAGGAGTGAAATCTCCAGGGCTCAACCCGGAAACTGCTTTTGATACTGACAGGCTGGAGTGGCAGAGAGGTGATTGGAATTCCCGGTGTAGCGGTGACATGCATTGATATCGGGAGGAACACCAGCGGCGAAGGCGGATCACTGGCTGCCAACTGACGCTGAGGCGCGAAAGCGTGGGTAGCAAACAGGATTAGATACCCTGGTAGTCCACGCCCTAAACGATGGATACTAGTCGTCGGGGGTATCGACCCCCTCGGTGACGCAGCTAACGCAATAAGTATCCCGCCTGAGGACTACGGCCGCAAGGCTGAAACTCAAATGAATTGACGGGGACCCGCACAAGCGGTGGAGCATGTGGATCAATTCGATACAAACCGAAGAACCTTACCCAGGCTTGACATCGATGGCAAGCCGTAGAAATACGGCCCTCCACTCACAAGGTGGACCTGAAGACACCTGTTGCATGGCTGTCGTCAGCTCGTGCCGTGAGGTGTTTGGTTAAGTCCAGCAACGAGCGCAACCCTCATCCCGTGTTGCCAGCGGATAATGCCGGGGACTCACGGGAAACCGCCGGCGTAAGCCGGAGGAAGGTGGGGATGACGTCAAGTCAGCATGGCGGTTACGCCTGGGGCTTCACACATGCTACAATGGGCGAAACAAAGGGCAGCGATACCGCGAGGTGGAGCGAATCCCAAAAATACGCCCTCAGTTCAGATCGCAGTCTGCAACTCGACTGCGTGAAGTCGGAATCGCTAGTAACCGCAGGTCAGCTATACTGCGGTGAATACGTTCCCGGGTCTTGTACACACTGCCCGTCAAGTCACCTGAATCGTCTGCACCCGAAGTCCGTGGCCTAACCCGCAAGGGAAGGAGCGGCCGAAGGTGTGGGGGGTAAGGGGGACTAAGTCGTAACAAGGTAGCCGTACCGGAAGGTGTGGCTGGATCACCTCCTTTAAAGGGAGACCGAGGATTCCTCATGAATCCCGCATCCCCCTCTCCCATCTGGAGAGGGTCGGGTGAGGGATATCTCCCAAGGTTGATCATCCAAGCAATGGTAGGTCCGACACTCTTGTCGGGCCGAGGGAGCGAGACAAGAGTGTCGCACCCACCAGGAAAGGTCATAACGAGAGACCGCACCACAAACCGTCCGATTCTCTAAGGAAGGCCCCGGCCGTACGGCCGGGGCCTTTGCGCTTGCGGCCGCGCGGCACGGGCAGTGATCGGTGGTTCGCGGCGAGGGACAGGTATAAACGAGACAGCACACCCAGGAGGTCCCATCATCATGAAGCGTTCCGCTCTTCTCTTGTCAGCTCTCATCGGAGTCTTTGTCGCGGGTTGCGGGGGGGGAGAGGACGTCTTTGGTCCCGCAGAGCCGCCGGCCGAGGGCTACCTGCTCCGGCTGAATGTAGGCGAGGACAGTTCCGTCCAGTATACGATGACCATGTCCATGCGCGTTCAGCGCCTTATCGAAATCCCTCCCGCAGAGGAAGAGACTGAGGGCGAGGAATCAGAGGCGCAAGGCCCGGAGTTCGTGGAGACGGTCATCACGCTGACGATGGATTACGACCTGAGCGTTACGGGTATCGAGGACGGCAAGATCACTTGGGAAACCGTTGTAAGCGACTCCACAGTTGTTATGGACCCGCCTGAACCGGACGGGCCCGATCTTACGGGAGAGAAGGTTACGACGGTCACCGATGAACGCGGCTCTGAAATCTCCAAGACCGGCGGCGATCAGTTCTCCGGAATGATAGCGCCCGGCACGGGCACGCCCGGCGTTTCGGGCATCGTGTTCCCCGAAGAGAAAGTCAAAGTGGGAGACACCTGGGAGCAGGAGTATACGCTGGGCTTCATGCTGCTGAAAGTGCGCTACACACTGAAGGGCGTAGAAAAAGTAGGAGAGGTCAACGCCGTTCTCATCACAGCTGAGATTGTCGAGAATCCGAGCGTGACCATTGAGGAACCGATGCGGATTCTTATTCATCCCGTTACGGGCGAGGTCCTGCTGTCAGAAGGCAAGGTAACGATGACGACGTCGGCATTCATCGTGAACCTGGAGTCGAAACTGGAGAAGAAGTAAACGCCGTCCGGTGCGAGACGGACGCAGTCTTCGAGCGGGCGCGCCGGCATAGTGCGGACATGATTGCAGTGCAGGCATCTTGCCTGCGGCTACTTCTCAGGGTTTCCCACTGCGTCGAGGAGTCGGTCGGTAACGAAGTAGATTCCGGGGGGTTTATGGAGGTGAGGCAACTCGCCGCGCGACCGCATCTCGACAATCGGGGTGCTGAGAGGGTCCGTCCAGAGACCGAGCCGCGAGTGGTCAGGCTGGAAGCCTGCACCACAACTGCTGAAGGGCCAGTTCTCCGGGTTCTCGCAAAGGCCCGCTTTTACGGGGTTTTGCTCGACATACTCGCAGAAAGCCTGGAGATGCTCTGGGGTCCTAATGAGGTGATCGAACGACTCTCGTTCCCACAGTGGCCCGCGTCGTCCGAGGATGTTATTGATCCTGTTGGCCGTGTATGATTTTATGGAATGCAGGATGCGCGAAAGAGTGTGTTCCTCGAGGGGCGCAAGAACGAGATGCACATGGTTCGGCATGATGCACCATGCCAAGAGGATATAACGTTGCCCATGAAAGTGCAAGAGCGCCCGTTGGACGATTTTGGCGATGGCTGCTTGCTGGAGCACACAGGAGCCCCTTGTCAGCTGCGGTTCCGATTCGGCTGCGACTTTCGATATGTCGAGCTTTGCGGCTATGTCCAGTTCGCTCCTTGGTTCCACGGTATCACGACCGCACTCATTTCCCTCCTGCAGGCTGGAAGCCTGCACCACAATTTCATAGCCTAGCTTCCCTTGGCTTACACCCTTACGCCGTTCCCGATTAGGCCCAGTTTCCTCCCGCACTTTGCGAACGCTTCAAGGGCGCGGGTCAAATCCTCCTGCGAATGCGCCGCGCTCGGCATCGTGCGGATGCGGGCTTTGCCGCGCGGGACCGTGGGATAGGCTATCGAGAGCGCATACACGCCTTCGTCCCAAAGCATCTTCTCCATCTGCGCGGCCTTCGCCTCGTCGCCTATCAGAACCGGCGTAATCGGCGTTTCGCTGCCCATCGTGTCGAAGCCCAACTTCGCCAGTTCGCTCTTCCACCATTTCGCGTTGCTCCACAACCTTTGCATCGGTTCCGGGTCGGTTTCCATAACGTCAATCGCGGCAATGAGTGCGGCGGCGACCATCGGCGGGTGCGCGGTGCTAAAGAGATAAGGACGGCCGCGGTTTATCAGCCACTCTTTCAGGAGTTGAGAACCGGCGATGTATCCGCCCATAACGCCGAGCGCCTTGCTTAGCGTTCCCATCTGCACGTCCACGCGGCCATAAAGATTGAAGTGCGACGTGGTGCCGGCGCCGCACTTGCCCAACACGCCAGCGGCGTGTGCGTCGTCAACCATAACGAATGCGTCATACTTTTCGGCGAGTTCCACGATGTCGGGCAACGGCGCAATGTCGCCGTCCATGCTGAACACGCCGTCAGTAACGATCATTCGCTTTTTGAAACTCGCGGCTCTTTTGAGAATGTCCTCAAGGTTGTTCATGTCCTTGTGGTTGTAAACCCACCCTCGGGACTTGCGATACTCGGCGGGGCTCAAACGAACGCCATCAATAATCGAGGCGTGGTTCAGTTCGTCGCTGATAATAACGTCGCCGTCCACCATTATCGAGGGGATGCACCCGCTGTTGGATGTCCAACCCGACTGGAACACAAGCACCGCCTCCACATGCTTGAACTTCGCGAGGCGGCGCTCCAGTTCGTCGTGCACGCTCATGGTGCCGCCGATCCAGCGCACAGCGCCCGCTCCGACGCCCCACTCTTCGACCGCCTTCAACGCCGCCTCACGCACCTTCGGATGGTTGGCGAGACCGAGGTAGTTGTTGCTGGATAGGTTTATGACGTCGGTGCCGTCCATGCGCACCTTGCCCTCGGCCGGGGTCTCCAGAATGCGGGGGGTCTTGTACAGGTGCTGGTCCTTCAGCGACTGAATCTGCTGTCCGAGCCAAGTTTGGAGGGTTTGGTTCATGGTGTCTAATCTCGCGGCAATGGTATTGATCGCAGATTTCGCCGAAGTGGCGTGCGATTCCTGCCCGCCGGGGGGCGGCACGTCTGGCAGAGGGCAATCGGACGACGCGAAGGGGCAGTGAGGACGCTAAGCCTCGATAGGTTCCGGGCACATGCGGCGGGCTTCGTCGGACTGCAGCATGCTCTTTCCGTGCTCGATGAAATGCTCGAACTCAGCGACAAGCGCTGAATCACCGCGGGTTAGAATGTCCGCTGCGAATTCCGCAGCCGGATACCAATCGGAGACTCGCTGCAGGTCGTGATGAATCTGATTGAGTAGTAGATTGCGCGGACCTTCCCACTGCTCATTGATCATCGCATCGCGTAGCAGCCGCGGTAGTGCTGAGAAACATTCCATCACGCCGTGCCCAGCAAAGATCGACATGGCCAGATGTAAACTGTCGATGGAATCGCGAATCGTCACTATCTTCTGCAACATGATCAGAATGCGGAGTCGAAACTTCCGTTTCCGAGTGTCTATGTCTTCGTCTTTCGGCAGACCAGCGGTC
>JADFGT010000179.1 GCA_022567555.1 Armatimonadota bacterium
TGAAAATGAAGTGCGAGAACTCCTCCACCTGAACCGGCTTGAGGCCGAACTCCCCGGGGTTGAACCCGGGCATGTCCTGGCTGTTGCGCGCATTTTTGAGGCGGCCGTCGGTCTCATAGGTCCAGCCGTGATACGGGCAGGCGATGACCTTCCTCTTCCCTGAACCTTTCAGGAGCTCGTGGGCGCGGTGCTGGCAGACGTTATAGAAGCCGCGCAGCACCCTGTCCTTGCCGCGAATGACGAAAATATTTTGGTCGGCGACCATGCATGTGACGTAACTCCCAACTTCCCGCACCTGCTCGACATGGCAGACGAAGTTCCACGAGCGGTAGAAGATTTCCTCCTTCTCCTGCTCGTAAACCGCCGGGTCGAAATAGTATGGGGCCGGCAAGGTGTATGACTGCCTCGGATCGGGATGGAATCTGTTCTCCGATCGGAGCAGAGCAGCATCAGCCGTCGTCATGGTCATCCTCCCAAGCCTCTGCGGCGCCAAGCAATCTGATCGCAGTATAGAGCCATACAAGAGGCCGACAATGGTGCCTCTGGGCACTACCTGGGGCGGAGGGAAGCGGTTTCCGGGAACCAGCAGCTATCGCATCCAGGAATACCCACCACGAATGTTCGAGATCTTCATGCCGTCAGATACGTGGAATTACTCCTCCCTCGGCTTGTCAGGTGCAGGTGAGAGCCGTTTGTCGGTGCCGGCCAAATAGTCGAGAAAGAGGGCGAACAGCTCCCGCTCTGACGTGATGTCGAGTTTGTAGTACAGACGTCGGCGATGATTCTTGACGGTCCCTTTGCCGATTCCAAGCGACTTGGCGATGGCTTCCGTGGACCGGCTGGCAAGGATCAAACGAACGATCTCCCGCTCGCGCGGCGTCAATTCCGGTGGCAGGAAGCGGGCCACCGCCTGCCCGTAGTCGAAGGCAATCGGACGCCGACCGCTGACCTCCAGCACATGCATCTTCCCGTTCGGCGCGAGCGGGAAATCGGCGTCCAGGGGCTCGACGTGAAGCATGGCGCCACCCGCGAGCGCGACTCGATCACAATGTCCCGGACTCAAGTCGCCAATCGCACGCTCCAGTTCAGGATTGGCCGCCTCGGCGTCACGCCATGCCTGATTGACGAACACCCTCTTGCCGGTTCGGTCGACGAGTAAAACGGCGCCTGGAGTTTCGGGCCAGGAGGCTCCGCCAACATCGCTTGCGAGAGTCAGGAAGAGCCGGGAAAGATGGGCCTTGTGCAGGCCCAGAATCGCCGGATAGATGAGGCGCAGCCGCGCCACGTCCGTCGTCGAGAAGCGACCCGTCCTGCGCTCCAGGAAAAGTGCAATGGCGGCACCCCCGATCCCCGGTAGGAACATGCCGAGGTCATCCGAAATTCGCGCCTTGGGAGCGAACACGCTGAAGTAATCGCTCTCAGCCAGAGCGGGCGAGATCACCTCCCGGAGGCTGATAACGCCACACCGTCCATGCTCCCGCCAATAATGATAGAAGGGGTCGAAACGGTAATAGCCTGACAGATAGAGGTCGACCACGTATTGGGGCAGACCCTCGTTGACGAGAAAGTCGGGCGCGGCGAAACGCGAGTATCGCATGACCAGCCGCGTGTGGGACCTGACGAGGCCTCCAAGCAAGTGCAGCAAAGAGGGGTGGAACTTTGCCGTGCCCACGAGGCGCGCGGCGTCCCCAAGGGCGGTGAAGAACTCCGTGCCGCTTACCCGCATACGGCGTCCTCCTTTCCCCGCAGGTCCGAGCCCCCCAGATCCGAGCCTATGAGGGGTAGCTTAAAGAGACTCTAAGAAATTAATAGCTCGGGACCGGCGCCTCCACACCCGCCTTCGGCACGGTGCCCGGTCCCGGCCGACGGACTCCATGCACGGCGGAAGCAGGGCCGCCGGGGCACGGCCCCACCTGAGCTTAATGGTCGAAGATGATGACGCTTCGGGCGACCTCGCCGGTCTTCATCGCGGCGAACGCCTCGTTCACCTGATCGAGCCTTATCCGCTCCGACAGCATGTCATCCAGGTGCAGCTTGCCGGCGA
>JADFGT010000033.1 GCA_022567555.1 Armatimonadota bacterium
ATGCGCTCCTTTTGAAGTCTCAGCGCCATAACTACATCAGCGTTCTCGATTCCCGCCAGCAGGTCGTAATGCATAGACGCCGGCAGGTGTCCGGAATAGCGCGGCATCAGCGTTCGAGGACCGACGAGCCGCACCTCCGCGCCCAGTTTGGAAAGCATCCAGATATTGCTGCGTGCAACGCGGCTGTGCATCACGTCGCCGACAATCGCGACGCGCAGCCCTGCGATATCGCCCTTGTGTTCAATGATGGTGTGGGCATCGCCGAGCGCCTGCGTCGGGTGTTCGTGCATGCCGTCACCGGCGTTGATCACCGGCGCGCCGAAAAACCGCGCGGCCAGATAGGGCGCGCCGCTCTGCTCGTGCCGCATCACAAGGCCGTCAAGACGCTCGTGCCGCAGTGTTAGGATCGTGTCCTTTAGAGATTCACCTTTCGACATGCTTGTGCCTCTCACCCCGAAATAGGTGCAGGCGATGCCCAGTTGTCGCGCGGCCTGCTCGAAACTGACCCTGGTGCGTGTGCTGTCCTCCAAGAAGAGCATTCCGACGACTTTGCCCGGAAAGCAAGGCAGCTCCTCGCCTGAAAGGCACGCTTTCTTCATCTGCTCTGACAGTTTCAAAAGGTCGCGGAGTTGCGAGGGCTCCATCTCGCGAATGCTCAGGAGGTGCACGGTGCGGCTCCTTTCGTCACGAGGACGGCGTCCTCGCCGTCAACTTCCGCAAAGCGGACTTCAATGTATTCCTCCGGTTCGACTTCGATCGCGGCTCCCACATACTCCGGCTGGATCGGAAGTTCGCGGCCGCCGCGATCCAACATAATGGCCAACTGGATTTGCGCCGGCCGCCCGTGGTGCATCAGGGCGTCCATCGCCGCCCGCACCGTGCGGCCCGTCTGAATGACTTCGTCCACCAGAACGACCTTCTTCCCGGTGACCGCGAAGGGGATCTCGCTCTCATCCTCAGTTGCCTCGCGCTCGGAACTATCGTCCCGAAACGCGCGAACGTCCAGGCTGCCGCACGGGACCGTGACGCCCTCGATCTGGGTCATCGCGAAGGCGAGGCGCTTGGCGACGGGGAAACCGCGCTTCAAGACCCCGACGACGACCAGATCTTCGGCGCCTCTGTTGCTTTCGAGCACCTCATGGGCCATCCGGCCCAGTGTCCTGCGCATGTCGCCGGCGTCCAGAAGGCTTGCACTCATGGACCCTCATTATGACCAGCGGAGCGAGGGCGGATGCAAGCCGCGCGTACCACGCTCGAAAAGGGCCCATGCTATAGTAGACACAGTTGCCCCGCTGCACCGGGATTTTGTTCCGCGCCCGTGGAAACCCGGCGTCCGCGACGCAGGGTGAGCCGCGAGGAACGCTCAATTGAGTGAAACAGGTGAATCCCAACTGTCCATGGAGGTAAGGGAGGAGCGCAGCCCGCTCAGCCATTTCATTACCTTCCTCGCACTGGTGCTGCTCGCCGGCTTCGCGGTGCCCTTGATCGCGGTTCCAGAGCAGTGGGTCGAGGCAGGGAAAGCTCTCTCTTCGGCGCTCTTTATCTCCCTGCCTATCTTCGCGATTTTCTTCGGGTCGGCGCTACCGTGGCGGAGATCGGCGGTTGTGGCTGCGTTGGTTCTGGGAGTTGCGGCGGCGGTTCTGCTCGCAATGACTGACCGATGGGTTGCGCCCGGACCGGCAGTGGGCGCTCTGGTGAGCGCGCTGTCGCAGGTCGCGGTGCTCATCTGGGCGGGGGCGCTCGGGGTCCTCATCGCAACCTTCATTCGCGACCGCAACCTCCTGCTTCCGATGGCCGCAGTGCTCGCGACCACCGACATCATCGCCGTGCTAACACCCGTGGGACCGGTGAAGCGCGCGCTTGAATCGGACCAGGGCCGGGCCGCCTTCGAGATGTTTGCGTACACCGTGCCGCAATTCGGCCAGGCCAAGGCGGTGGGCATATTGCCGGTTGCATTCGTCGGTCCGGCCGATTTCCTGTTCCTGGCGATGTTCTTCGCTGTAATCCACCGGTTCGGAATGCGCGCGAGGGAAACGCTCGTTTGGGTCGTTCCGGCGCTGGCAGTTTATCTCGGCATCGTGCTCTTTTTCGGCGACGCGGAGGTCCTCGGTGTTCCGCTTCGGGCGCTCCCGGCCCTTGTGCCTATCGGATTGGTGGTGCTTGCTGTGAATTGGCGAGAGTTCCGGATGAGTCCGCAGGAGAAGCTGATGACGGGCGCAGTTGTGCTTGTGTGCGTCCTGGCTGTCGTGGCGGCGTTCGCGCTCGGGGCCCCCAAGCGCGATGAGACGGGACAGCCGCCGGAGCGGGCCGGCCCCGGGTCGGCTGCAATCGGAGCGCACGAAGGCCGGGCCAAGATGTGGGCCACCACAGACGTCCTGTGGTGGAAAAAGCGTTAATCGGGGTAGATGCGGCTCACCTGTCTGGAGAGTTCCTCGTCGGTCAGCGGTCCATCATAACGTAAATCCGTCGCAAGATACACTCCATCGGGCCGTCCATCGAGGGCCGCGCCTTCCATTTCCGGCGCGGGCGAACAGACCAGGTGCGGGTAGCGCCGCTGCAGTTCTGCGGCCCGGGTAAGTGCGCCCGGTCCTTTCACTAAGACGGCGGGCAGGTAATAGCGCAGCCAGGCTCTCACGTACCCCGCGCCGTGCACTCCGATCAATTCCAGCGCCCCTGCGAAGCCACGCAACGTCCTGCCGCACGCCTGGCGCAGCCGGTCGTCGTTCAATAGCAGCGCCAGATCGCACAGGTTTCGCGCTGCCAGCGCATTGATGCTTTCATTCGGGTCGTCCGCAATGTGCGGGACGGGCTGGACAAACTGCGCGAACTCGAACTGCGGACGGAGCGACGTGAGGAACCCGCCGGACGGCGTCCCGAACAGTTCCATCGCCCGGTTCATGATGCGCAGCGCGTCCTTCAGCGCCTCTTCATCGCCGGTTGCGCGGAAGTTCTCGATGGCGGCGCGGACCATCCCCATGTAGTCCCCACAATAACCGGTAGTTCGCGCCAATCCTTCAGGCGCGTGGAGTACGCTTCCCGTGGGCTGAACGAAAACTCGGACGGCTGCGCGATATAGGCTTCGCGCATTCCGTAGGAGGCTTTGATCATCCAGTTGTACGCCGATCACGAATAGGGAGGCGATCGCCTGTCCGTTGATTTCGGCGTAAACGCCGGAGTCAACGGGCGGCGCCTCGCGCTCCGCTCTCGTCGCCCGGAGCAACCTGGAGACCTGGTCCAGCGCCTCGGCGCGTTCTTCGCTGTGGGCATCGCCACGGGCATCGGTTGGATGCAGCCGCAACGGTCCCGTCCCGCCCGCTCGGCGCACTACGGTCATCCACTCTGTGACAAGTGCGGGGAGCCCTCCGGACTCCCAGTCGTAGAACGCGCTCTCATCCAGGATGCCTTCGTCCGTGCCGGTCCCGGCCATGACCAGGCCGGACTTGGGGTCGATCAACTCTCTAAGGAGCCACTCAGCAGTCTGCCGGGCCGTCTGACGGAAAAGGGCGCTGCCGAAGCGGTTTGCGGCGCGCGCATACTCGGCCGCGAGAAGCGCGCTGGCTCCCGAGGGCTTTCCGTATTGAGGGCGTATCCATCTCGGTTCGAGAGCCCCGGCAAAGAAGCCCCCGGCGGCCTGATCGTAGCAGGACGACTCTCGGAGGCTGAGAAGCAACGCCTCCGCGGCGCCTGGGGCGCCCGCGACCGGGGCGTCCAGCAGCAGGGCGGGGACCGGTGCGGCCACGGAAATAGGGTATTCGTTTCCTGACGAGTCCATCAGGGCGCCCGGGTGCGCGTTCATGGACCGGGCGAGGGCCCCGGCATAGGACTGCACATCCATCCGGGTCAGGTTGCCGGGCAGAACGACGGCCGATGCCGTCGTCCTGTCCAAGCGCATTCTCCGTGTCGCGTCGGCAAGAACATCCTCCGATTCTTGCACCCACCGCCTTGCCTGCGTAGTCGTCCAGTCGTAAAGCCCCCTGGCGCGCGAAGAAGAGTAGAGAGGAAGGAAAACGGTCTGGGCGAACACGCGGCCCTCCGGTTCCAGTATCAGGATCAGCGCCGATTCGCCCTCGGTGAGCAGCGGTCTGTTCAGGTTCACCACCTTGGCAAGACCGGGCAATTCGCTTATGTCGGCCCGAATGCAAATGAAATGCTCATTCAGCAGGCGGACGAGGTCGGAGTCCTCGAAGTGCCCGTGCGTGAGTGCCCGCGACCGCCGGGAGAAAAGGCTGCCGATCTCCAGGAAGATCGGTCTGTCCTCCCGGCGCGCATCCTGGAACGCTTCCGAGGAGAACCGCCGCCAGTCTATCGTGTGCGTCGAGGCTTCGCGAACGTAGGCGCCGTATTCCGTGGAGAGGCGGTTGGGCTGCGGCGCAGGCAGGAATCGCGAAGCGAACTTCAGGCCCGCTCCCGCCAGAATCAGCGCCAGCAAAAGGTTTGTCGGAACCAGGAACGACGGAAAACGCCGGCTTCTTGCCATCCGAGGCAATTATGGCCTCCGCGCGCGTGTGCTAAACTCCGACCATGGCGATCTCCCTCGATGAACTCAAACATGTGGCCGAACTGGCACGCCTGAACTTGTCAAACCAGGAGTTGAACGCCATGCAGTCCGACCTCAATCGCGTGCTGGAGAGTTTCCGACAACTACACGAGCTGCGCCTGTCCGGGGTGGAATTGACTTCGCATTCCGTGGACTCGACGAGCGTCTGGGGGGAGGATGAACCGGCTGACGGTTTGTCCCGAAGCGACGCCTTAGAGGCGGCCCCTTCCGCGGAAGCCGGCCTTTTCCTCGTCCCAACCATTTTCGAATAGCATGGATCTGTGCGGGCTTGCGGCCGCGCAAATGCGGCGGATGCTCGACTCGCGGGAAGTTTCCGCAGAGGAACTGGCCCGTGCCCACCTTGACCGAATCTCCCGCTTGGACCCGGCCGTGCGGGCGTTCATTACGGTGTGCGAGGACCGGACGCTCACGGACGCCGCAGAGGCTCAGAAGCAGATAGACGGCGGCGGGCAGGGGGCGCTTACCGGTATCCCGGTGGCGCTGAAAGACAACATGATAACGAAGGGTGTGAGGACCACTTGCGCTTCGCGTATCCTCGAAAAGTACGTCCCCCCGTTTGAAGGAACCGCCGCCGAGCGATTGCGGCGCGCCGGCGCGGTCCTCTTGGGAAAAACAAACTTGGACGAATTCGCGATGGGCTCCAGCACGGAGTACAGCGCATTCTTCACGACCAGGAACCCGTGGGACCTGGAGCGCGTTCCCGGCGGCAGCAGCGGCGGCAGCGCGGCAGCAGTGGCTTCCGGCATGGCGCCCATCGCGTACGGCTCCGACACGGGAGGGAGCGTGCGGCAGCCGGCGGCGCTGTGCGGCGTCGTCGGCCTGAAACCCACTTACGGCCGCATCAGCCGCTACGGCCTCGTCGCATTCAGCAGTTCTCTCGATCAGATCGGGCCGTTCGGCAGGAGCGTGGAAGATGTGATCTGCGCGTTCGAAGCCGTGATGGGCCGCGACCCGCACGACTCCACTACGGTTGACATGCCGTACGACGGTTCCAAGGCAAGGGAACCTGTACTAAAGGGCCGGCGGATCGGCGTCCCTTCCGAACTGCTGTCCGGCGAAATCGCCCCCGATGTCTCGCATGCGGTGCGCGCCGCCCTGGATCTCATCAGCGACGCCGGCGGAGAGACCGAAGAAGTCTCACTACCGATGATCGAACACGGCGTCGCAACCTATTACATAATCGCCCCTGCCGAGGCCAGCAGCAACCTGGCGCGTTATGACGGTGTTCGATACGGCCTGCGCATAGACGCGGACGACTCGATCGAAATGATGAAGGGAACCAGGTCAGCCGGCTTCGGCAGTGAAGTGACGCAGCGCATCATGATCGGAACCTACGTGCTCTCAGCAGGTTATTACGACGCCTTCTATACGAAAGCGCATCAGGCGCGCACAATCATGAAGCGCCAGTTTCAGGAGGCGTTCCGAAAGTTCGACCTTCTGATTGCGCCGACGAGTCCGGTTCCGGCATTCCGCCTGGGAGAGCGGCTGGACGATCCGATGGCGATGAAGTTAGCCGACTTCTGCACGATACCGGCGAACATAGGCGGGTTCCCGGCCATCAGTCTGAATTGTGGGTTTTCAAATGGACTGCCTATCGGCGTCCAATTAATCGCCGATAGTTTTCAAGAGGAAACACTCTTTTCGGTTGCGCTGGCTTTGGAGAACCTGCTTCCGCCCTTCGCGCTGCCGGAGATTGAGGTCGCATGAACGAGATCCAGCGGGCTGACGTTAAGAACCTGGCCTCTTCGCTCCTGAGTCCGGCAAGGCTGCTTGGTTTCGCGTTGGCAGGATGGGTCGGCTGGCTGCTTATGGCGCAAGCCTCGTGGTTGTGGATCGGCCTCGCGGTCTGGCTGTTCGGAGGAGCGGTCTATGCAAATGCGGTACGGGAGGACTTCTTTAAGCGCCGTTTCAGAACACCCGAACACCGCCAATTGTGGGACCTGGTGCAGGACCGGCTCAAGAGGTTGCGCAGGGCAATAAAAAGGGCCCCGGCGTACGTCGGTTCCGCCCTCGAGGAGATGCCCGGCACAGTGGAGCGCACCGCCGAGCGCCTGTACCGCTCGCTTCGGCGGGCGGACATCGTGAAGGGCGAAATAGAGCGGAGCGAAGGGCGCCTCGGTCCCACATCGGTCACTCTCAAGGTGCAGACGGCCGACCCGGAAACCAACGAACTGTATGTGCTCGCCGACAAGAACTTAGCGGAGTATCGCAAGCATTTTCAGACGATCTCGGCGCACGTCACCAGGACGGAAGGGCAGTGCGCGGTATTTGTGAGCGCTCTCGACGCGCTTCGCGTTCAGTTGCTCGGCCATCGCCTATCCGAAGCGCGGCCCGAGGTTCCCATGAGGGAGTTCCGGGAAACGATGGGCAAGGTTCGAGGCCAGCTTCAAGCGATCGAGCGCGCCCTCAGAGAACTTGAATCGTTCGGCGACGTTGAAGCAGAAAGCCTGGAATCCGAAGCGGCGAGCCGGACTGACGTCTCGCTGAAACCGCCGCCGTAGGTAACCTTAACGCATGAGCGCCCCCGTAGCTCAGGGGATAGAGCAGCTGCCTTCTAAGCAGCGGGTCGCAGGTTCGAGTCCTGTCGGGGGCGCCAAATGACTACTGGACTGCTCTAAAGCGGAGATTCGGTGATGGCCTATATACGAACCGTTCCGGACGACGAGGCGACCGGCGGCCTGGCGCAACTGTACAGCGAAGCGCGCCGCCGCGCGGGCAAGGTTTTCAACATATTGAGGTGCATGAGCCTCGCGCCCGAACACATGCGCGCCTCAATTGACCTGTATCTGGCGGTGATGTACGGCCAATCGCCCCTCTCCCGGGCGCAGCGCGAGATGATTGCAGTCGCGGTTTCGGTTCTCAACAAGTGTCATTACTGAGTGGAGTCGCACGCGGAAGACCTCCGGTCGGAGGGAGCGAGCGAGGAGTTGGTCAGCGCGGTCATTGCCGATTGGCGGGCGTCCGGTCTTCCGGACGATGAGAAGGAGATGCTGGCCTACGCTGAAAAACTGACGCTCCGTCCCGCCGAGTGCGGCGCCGGCGACGTGGAGCGCCTTCGGAACGCCGGCTGGAGTGACCGCGCGATTTCGGACATGGCGCAGGTCGTCGGCTACTTCAACTATATCAACCGAATCGCGGACGGTTTGGGCGTGGACCTGGAGCCGAACATGAAACCGCCTTCGGAGAATCGCGACCGAGGCTGACCCCCTCCGCCTTTCTTCTCTCCTCACCCCTCCGCGGGTGAGGAGAGAAGAGGGATGGTGCTTACCTTGGGCATGCAACCATGAGCCTTGCCCCGGCCACGCGCCGCCGTCTTGCAGATGCCGGGCCTCGGTCGGTCATGGGCCGTTCGTGGACAAGTCGGCTTGCGGAGAGAGGAGTTCCGGCGCGATGGAGACTCGCCAACATGTCCACGGCACACGGTCTTGACTTCACTCACCCCGGGCACCCGGCGGGAGAGGGTTGGGTGGTGAGAACAGCAGTCACTCCAATCTCAGGGCCACCCGCCGGACGCCTCTAACCCTCTACTCCCGGCCATCGGCCCGTGACGAATGCAGCCAGTTGTGCAACCGCTCGCGGATTGTCGGTTCGCGGTAATCATATATCCACACGGTGACCCAACCGTGTCCGCGCGCAGGCATATCCGCCGGAGATTGGGATTGGTCATGCAGTCCGTCCCGAAGCACGATCGACACGTGGCGATTTATCTTAAACTTTGCGTAGCCATACTGTACGTCTTCCTGTTCTACGGCGCCCTTCTTCCGCAAGACCTCATCCCTGACTCGTTGGAAGAGATGGCGGAATTCAGACTCGATTTCGAATCTGGTTATGATAAGGGACCCAGCGTCGCGGTCGTATTCTCTTGATGTATGGAGGGAGACTTCGGTCGGACTCAGCCCAGCCAGGAACTGAAAGTCGGAGTCTCGAGGTCGCACAAAGAATAAGTAGAGTCCGCTGATGATTGCCGCCCCTGCCACGAGGAGGACAACTGGCTTCCAGTGACGTTTCAGCCTCAGAATCATAGCCTGTCCCCCGCATTGCCGCCGCATATTAACGCTGCGTTTGAGGCAGATGCCGGCTTTCAGCGAATGGGGTTCTGTTCCCCGGTTTCGCCGGCGGGATCTGGACCGGACTCCAGCGGGGGCGTCGAACTCTGGAACAGCAGCGCTTCGGTGCGGGTCTTGAGTTCCGCGACCTCCTGCCGCAGCGCCCGGATCTCTTGCATCAGCGGCTGGGCGTCCCGCTGAGAGCCGTGCAGAAGTTCGGCCATCTTACGCTGATGCTTTGCGAGGATTGCAACAAGGGCGATCACCATCGGCAGGCCGATGGTTACGACTATCCCGACGATCGGCACCATATCATCCAGCACTGTTGCTCCTCCCGCGCCTCATGTTCGACATCCGTTCCTCGCACACTTCGCGTTCCGATGAAGGGCCAGAGGGCGCACCCGCAACGCTTCACCCATCGCGGCCGCTCATCAGGTTCCAGGCTCGGCCTCCGATGCCGGACCGAAGTGGGTGCCTTGCACAATAGCCCCTTCGATTTCTACGGACTTCAGAGATGACAGGTTTCGCGGGTCCCAGGCGGACACCCCGGTCAGGTCTATCAGCAACGGGACTTTCAGCGCGCCGGCGAACCGTTCGACCCGGTCCGGCCCGAGGCCGCCCTTTCCCTGCCCGGCGTATATCATCCTCGGCGCCCCCTCGGCTTCCAGGCGGAGCGCCAGGGTCATTTGCTCTGTCTCTGTACCGGCGGCGGGCACTCGGGCCACACACCGGTCGCCGAGCCTCTTGAAGAAAAATCCGGCGCTCCGCTCGCTTTTCGTCAGGGCGTCCGAAACCACAACGCGGGCCACGCCCAGCCCGAGCACCAACTCCGCTGTGTGCATTAGGCGAATGCCCCCCTCGAACTGCACGGGAACGTTGACCGCCTTCAATATCAGATGCAGGGCCTGCACGTTCTGCGGCCCGCCCTCCCTCTCTGCGTCGAGGTCAAGAACGTGCAGCCAGCGGGCGCCGGCCTCCTCAAGCGCCTCGGCGGCCGTTTCCGGGTCGCCGTCCGGCGAGCGCCGGCCTCGCCGCGGCGGACCGAGTGCGCGGCCGCCGGTCAGGCGGATCTCCGGAATAACAAGCACGGCGGATTCGGGTGGCCGGTCCTCAGGACTGCTCGGTCTTCACAACGGCGGAACGGAGCGCCCGGCCGAGCCCCATGAAGAGCGCCTCACAGACGTGGTGGTTGTTGTGCCCGGCCAGTTTGACGACGTGCAGTGTAATGCCGGCCTCGTTAACCAGGGCGCGAAGGAACTCCTCGATGCATTCTGTGGTGAGGCCGCCCAGCCGCTCGCAATCGAACTCCACTTGGTAACTCAAGTACGGCCGGCCGCCGACGTCCACGGCGACGAGGCAGAGCGCGTCATCCATCGGAACCGCTTCGGAACCGTGGCCGCGGATGCCCTCGCTGTCGCCCAGCGCCTGGCGGATTGCCTGTCCGAGGCAGACACCGACGTCCTCGACGGTGTGGCGGTCATCAACGGCCAGGTCGCCCTCCGCTGAGACCCCTAAATCGAACGACGCCGCTGCCGTGAAGCGACCCAGCATGAGGTCGAAGTAGCCGATGCCTGTGTCTACCGTGGACTTCCTTTCACCGTCCAGGTCAATCACGACGCGGACTCGCGTATGGCCGGTCTCCCGCTCCACTTCGGCGTAGCGTACACCTGGCGTCTCCTTGGTCACGAGGCTCTCCTGCGGCACAGTGTACCGTCTTGCGTTTTGTGACACGCCAACGAAACCCCGCGTGGATCTCTCCACCCAGGGCCTCGGTCGCGTGTTGACGGCTCTTCCGTTAGAACCTGGCGCCTATGAATCCCGCCGCGCCCGTGGCGGCGCCGCCGCCCGTGTGGTCGTCGGTCCAGTAGAAGGAGGCCTCGAAGAAAAGCAGGTCGTTGAACTCGAATCCAAAGCCGACCCGGGCGGCGACGACAAACTCTGACGTCCCGAAGTCGAGGAACGCGCCGCCGGCGCCCACCTGTACGTACGTGCGTTGTCCCCAGGGGCCGCTGTACCACCGCTGATTGATCAGAACCGGGAACGCGTTCATGCCGCTGCCGCCATTGAACGAGAACCAGTCCACAGAGAACACTGTGGTCGCGTTCGGGACCAGCGTCAGAGGCACCTCGAGGTCCGCGCCCAGCGCGAACCAGACGTCCTCAAGGTCAGACAGCGCTGTCTCGAACGGGAAATACCCCCCCGCTCGGAACGAAAACCGTGACCGGGATTCGAACTCGAACTCCTGTTGGGCGAGACCGGGGGTCGTTGACATGGTTAGGGCTGCGCCGAGCGCGCCGATGACAAGAAACCGTTTCATCGAAGATAGTCCTCCTTCCTCTCTCGTGCCTGGCGCCCGCGTCCTGCGGGCGCAGGCCCTATTCTGACCGCTCAGGGCGCCGCTGGTCAAACGGAGCCGCCGTTCACAAGGTCTGACGCGTTGAACCAGAGGCCCAGTTCGCGCCGGGCTGCGTCCGTGTCGGCGCTGCCGTGAACGATGTTTGCCTCGATGCTCGTGGCGAAATCGCCCCTGATTGTGCCGGGCGCAGCGTCCGCAGGGTCCGTGGCGCCCATCATGGCCCGGCAGGCCCTGATCGCGTTATGCCCCTGCAATGCGAGGACCACCACGGGGTCGGAGCAGAGGTATTCCACAACCCCTTCGAAGAACGGCTTGCCGCGATGCTCGGCGTAGTGCTCTTCCACGGTGGCCTTGGGAGCCCGCATCAACTTCAGACCCACGATGCGGAACCCGCGCGCCTCAAACCTGCGGACCACCTCGCCGACGAGGCCGCGTTGCACCCCGTCCGGCTTCACCAGAACCAGCGTCCGCTCCGATTTGGGCATGTCGGACGCGAATGATACCCTTGGGGCCGCCCGGGGCCCGCCCGCGCGTCGGCCATAATCGGTCCGTGGAAATCGAAGGCGCCGACGCCCTCCTGGCCGAAGTGACGGAAAAGTACTCGGAGTTCCTGAACCCGGGCCTCGCGCGCCTCCTCTCATTCGCCGGGTTCGGCGTCGAAGCGCGGGCGGAAGGCTGCTACGTTTTCGATCATTCCGGCCGGAAGTTTCTGGACTGCCTCGGGGGGTATGGCGTATTCAGTCTGGGGCACCGCCACCCGAAGGTCCTCGAAGCGGCGCGCGCGGCGTTAGACACGATGCCGCTTTCGGCGAAGGTGTTCTTCAGCAAGCCGATGGCCGACTTGGCCGAAAAACTGGCGGAGATCACGCCCGGGGGTCTGAAGTTCACATTCCTGTGCAACAGCGGCACCGAGGCGGTGGAGGGCGCGCTGAAGGTAGCCAAGGCGTTCGACGGCCGGCCGAAAGTGGTCTCCACCGAAGGCGGCTACCATGGCAAGAGCATGGGTTCGCTCTCGGCCACGGGGCGGGAGAAGTACCGCGCGCCGTTTTATCCTCTGGTCCCAGAGTTCGTCCACGTTCCGTTCAATGACGTTCAGGCGATGGAAGAGGCCGTGGACAACAGGACCGCCGCCGTCATCGTGGAGCCGGTGCAGGGCGAAGGCGGCATCCATGTGCCTGATATCAGCTACTTGCCGTCCGTCCGAGAGATATGCGACAGGAACGACGCGCTGCTCGTTCTGGACGAAGTCCAGACAGGGTTCGGCAGGACAGGCCGTATGTTTGGGATGGAGCATTCCGGGGTCGTGCCCGACCTGGTGACCTTCGCGAAAGCGCTGGGCGGCGGCGTGGCGCCGATCGGCGCATTCGTGGGTACCCGCGAGGTCTGGGAGCGGACCTTCGGTCCGAACCCGCTAATCCACACGAGCACGTTCGGCGGAAATGCAATGGCGTGTGCGGCGGCGCTGGCGGTCATTGACGTCGTCACTGAAGAGCGCCTGTGGGAGCGCAGCGAGAAAATGGGGGCGCGGCTGATTGGGGGTTTGAGAAACGTGCGGTCTCAACTCCCGGACCTGATCGCCGATGTGCGCGGCCTCGGCCTTATGATCGGTGTGGAATTCGCGATGGACGACGTGGCGGAGATCTGCATCGGGCAGATGCTGAAGCGAGGCGTTGTCGCGGCCTACACACTAAACAACTCTCGCGTTATCCGCTTCGAGCCGCCTCTCATCATTGAGGAATCGCAGGTAGATATGGCAGTAAACGTCTTCGGCGAGGCGCTGGACGAAACCCAGTCGCTTGTGTCCGCCGTTATGGGTGACGTTTCAGGATGAGGGTATCGCTGGACGAGGTTTTCGACAATCCCGGAGACGCCGCCCTCAGATTCGACCTCTTTGCGCCCGAATGCGACGATGCTGTTCCGGCGGTCGTACTGCTGCACGGCGGCGGATGGATCAGCGGCGACAAGTCGGACGTACATGAGATAGCGCGCGCATTCGCAGCCGAGGGATTCGCCTCGTTCTGCCCACAATTCCGCCTTGCGCCGCTGCATCCCTATCCGGCGGCGGTCGAGGACTGCCACCGCTTTCTGCTATTCCTAAGGAAAGAGGCGAAGAGATTCGGCATACATCCGCAAAGGATCGGTTCTTTCGGAAACAGCGCGGGGGGGCATCTGTCGGTCTCCTTGGCCGTCCGCGAAACAACCGAGGAAACTGGCAGCGGCCGAATCTCAAGCCGCGTGAACGCCGCGGTTGACGTCGCGGGCTTGATGGACCTCACTCATCCGACCGACCGTCATCCGGAGATCGCGTGGGATTTCATCAGCCAGTTCATGTCGGTTCCATTCGAAGGAAACGAGGAGCGGTGGGTGGAAGCAAGCCCTCTATTTCATGTAAACGAGCACTCCGCACCTATTCTGATCGTACACGGCGGGCAGGACGACGTTGTTTGGCCCGAGCAAAGCGAGCGGCTTTATGAGGCGCTCCGGGGGGGCGGCGTGATGACAGATTTCCTGCTATTGGAAGGAGAGGGGCATTCATTCTCGTTGGAGGCCTATCAAGAGATCCTGCGGCGCTCCGTGGCCTTCTTCCGGGAGAGGTTCGCAGATGATTGTTGATCTTCGCAGCGATACAGTGACGCGGCCTACGCCTGAAATGTATGAAGCGATGACGCAGGCGCCGCTGGGCGACGACGTGTTAGGCGACGACCCGACGGTGATCGAACTCGAACGGTTGGCCGCATCGAAAATGGGCAAAGAAGCCTCGGTTTTCGTACCGAGCGGCACGATGGGGAATCAGATAGCCGTTCGAACGTGGGTCCGTCCCGGAGACGCGATAATCGTGGAGCAGGACGCTCATATAGTGATGTATGAATCCGGCGGCCCCGGCGCGCACAGCGGCGCAATTACATGGACTCTGCCCTCACACAACGGCGTGATGGACCCGGAAACTGTGGAGGGCCGCATCACTCCCGGGAGCATTCACACGCCGCCGACGCGGCTGCTATGCCTCGAAAACACGCACAACCGAGGGGGGGGAACGGTGATCCCGCTCCAAATGATGCGGACTTTCCGGGAACTGGCGGAGAAGCACTCTCTGAGGACGCACCTGGACGGAGCGCGAATATTCAATGCCGCTGCGTTCCTCGGAGTGCCGGCCTATGAGATCGCCTTCTATGCCGACTCGGTGATGTTCTGCCTAAGCAAAGGCCTCTCTTGCCCTGTTGGGTCGCTTCTGTGCGGCCCAAAAGAGTTCATCGAGGAGGCGCGACAGCATCGCAAGCGAATGGGCGGAGGAATGCGGCAGGCTGGCGTTCTTGCAGCGTGCGGTATCGTCGCCCTGAACACGCTGACCGAAAGACTCGCCGAAGACCACGACAGAGCGCGTAAGTTTTCGGAAGCGGTGAACGAACTGCCGGGCCTTGACGTGAGTATGGAAACGGTTCAGACCAACATCGTGATGGTGAACACCGATGGCCCTGCCTCCGAGTGGCACGATAGACTGCATGAGAAGGGTGTCTGGTGCTTTCCCGTTCGTCCGAACCGGCTACGGTTCGTTTTCCACCGGGATATTGATGACCAAAAACTGGATCGCGCTATCGCGGCGTTCCGCGAATTGGCGGCGTAACTGCTTCGCTCAGCGCCCGTTTAAGAGTGTTAATGGCGTCTATGTTCTCCGGGTCTACGCCGTATAGCGCAGCCAAATAGAGACTGACGAAGTCCCCGAAGTACGTAAGCGTTAGTATCTGTTCCAAAAGGCGTTCGCCGCGCGCCGACGCCCGATAGACCTCGCTTTTGTCCCGGATGAGGTCCGTGGTCACGGCGACCCGAGTCTGCATCTTCGCCGATTCGAGCCCGCCTTCAAGGATTACCGTTGCCCAGTTGTGCGCATTCTGTCTGTCGGAAAACGTCCATCCTAAGATTTCATTATGGTTCAGTTCCGGGAAGGCGTTCGCGAACGCCATCACCTTGGCGTTCTCATTCAGTTGTCCCTTCCATCGCGTAGCGACCAGCGCCTGCCAAGGACCCAAGCCGTATAGGACCGGCACGCGACCGAACAGCCGCGAGGCCAGCGCCTTGGTGGGGTTATGCTTCAGTTCCGCAGAGACCGCCCAATCCGCGCAACACTTTTCCAACAGCGAAAACGCGTCTGCGAACGGCTGCTCAGGCAGATAGCCGAGCGTGCGCGCGGCATAAACCAACGGGATAAAGAGGTAGCCGAGGGCGGTTCGCGGCGGTTGTCCGCCCGGAATGTGGACGGCGGGGAACCCATTTGCCTCAGCGAGTTCGGCGAGCCTGCCGCCCGACGTTATTGCAATAACGGCGCACCCCCGCGACAGCGCCTCTTCGGTCGCCGCCAAGGTCTCCTCCGTGTTTCCGCTGTAACTGCACGCGAAGAGGAGTGAATCTTCGCTCACGAACTTTGGAAGGACGTAGTCGCGGCAAACGATGCACGGAACCGATGCCTGCTCTTCAAACAGGGCGCGCAGAAAGTCTCCGCCCGCGGCCGAGCCGCCCATTCCGGCCACGACAACGGACCGCCGCCCGCCGCAATCGCCCGGAAGAGCGGCCGACTCCGCAAGCGAGAGGGCCTCCCGGCACTGTTCCGGAAAGCCCTCCGTCAAGCCCATCATCCCCTTGGGGTCGTTCCGGAGAACGAACCGGGGATCGTCCAGGCGGTCCGGCACCTATTCCTCCGCGAACGGGTCGTAGTCGTCCGGCTCAGGTTCGGAGGCGGGCTTCGCCGCAACCGGCTCCGGCTCGCCGGTCCGGGCCGGCTTCGCTTTTTCGCCGTCGCGCGGCCGGTCGAGCAGAACCAGGTTGGACGCCACTATCTCCACGACCTCGCGCTCCAGTCCGTCGTTGCCGGTATACCGGCGCGACTGCAGCCTCCCGTCCACGCCGATCATCCGTCCCTTGTGGCCGTAGTTCGCGATGAACTCGGCGGACTGGTTCCACGCGGTCACGCGGAAGAAGTCGGCGTCCGGGTCGTCGGGGTTCTGCGGCCGCATGCGCTTCTGGACCGCGATCTGGAAGTTCACGACTTGCTTACCGGTGGGCGTCGTTCGCAACTCCGGGTCGTGTGTGAGACGCCCTGTCACTATGACTCGATTGATGGAAGACATTCGCTATCCCTCTCTCGAAAAGATTCGTGCTCGTATAACTTCGTCGCTCAGGCGAAACAGCCTGCCAAGTTCGCGCGGGAGCCCGGGAGCGGCCGTGAAGTGGATCAGGCAATAGTTGCCCTCGGAATGTCCGTTGATGGGGAAAGCGAGGTAGCGCTTCTCCCAAAGTTCGGCTTTCTCCACGGTCCCGCCCTGCTCCTCGATGAACTTACGGTGCTTCTCCAGGATGGATTCAACGGCTTGGCCGTCGAGGCCTGCAGGCAGAATGTAAAACGCCTCATATGGGCGCTGTGCGGTTTCGATCGTCATCCGTCCTCCCTATGGCCTCCGGTCCCCGCTGAGGGGACAGAGAGGGGTTGTATGGAACTCAGAGATGATACCCGGATCGCGCGCCGGGAGGGTCATGCGGAGGCTGTCACGACGTAGAATCATTGGGATGCCCCCGGCAGCAGTCCTGGCTCTTTGGTTCGCCGCCGCTATCCTCGGCCTGGCGGGGTTGGTCGCGGGCGTGCGGCTCTATCTTAGGCGGCGGCTGTGGCGCTGGCGCGGCTCGCCGCCGCCGGACCTCACGGTGCGGATATACTACGACGGCGTCTGCAACCTGTGCACGAACAGCTCAGGGATAGTCGAGCAGTGGCTCGGGCCCGAGTGCGTGACGAGACTGCCGCTCCAGACTGAGGAGGCGCGCTCCAAGGGATATGGCGGCGACCTGGTGGCCGAGTTCGAGCGGGGCGGCAAGACACGGGTCTTCAGTGCTGAACGAGCGTGGCTTGAACTGCTGCGCTACGGACCCCCGGAGGTCTCTTGGCTTGGCCGGGCGCGGCGCTTCCCGCCCGTGCGATGGGTGGTCGCCGGGGTCTATCGGGTTGTGGCCTACAATCGTCTCAGGTGGTTCGGCCGGCGCACGTGTGAATTGCCCAAAAAATGAAGGTGTTTGACTAAATGAAGGGATGGTTCGGTCTGGTTTTTTTGATCGGTATGCTCGGGTGCGCGGGGGACGTTGGGGGGCCGGGACTGCACGACGGCCGGCCGAAACTCGCGGTCGGCGATGAGTTGACCGCCAGCGGCCTGAAGCTGCGCGTAGTGGCCATTGAGACAAGCAGTTACGACTATGCCGTCGGCGACGAGCCGCCCGAGTTCGGCTTCGCGTTCCTGACCGGCGACGGCGACTTCATAGAGGTGATTCCGGGCGTGCCGGACATTGAGATTTACGTTGACTATGCCCGGGGCGAGATCCGGGCGGGCGACCGCGTGATCGAAATACCTGAGGGTGCCTACGTGGCTGTCGCCGAAGGCGTGGACCGTTCCGACGCTGTCGGCGGATGAAGCCCACGACGGCCGCTTTGCGCTGCCGTCCACCCGGGTGCCGCGTCAATCAGTGGCCGCAATCTGTGTAGGTGCGACTCGGCCGGAAGATGCCGGCTTCAATGTGCGCGGTCGAGAGTCGCCCGAACCGGGCTCGGCGATGCGCAACCCCCTGTGACCCAGGGGAAACCTTAAGGAGGAGGTTCATAGTCAGCGCAACAGCCCCCCGTGCGGGCCGGGCCCTCCACTTAGGGGCCTGCGGGGCCGATGAATGAGGGTAGGCTTAATCCGCCGTTGCCGCGTAGCTCAGTGGTAGAGCAGCTGACTGTTAATCAGCGGGTCGTAGGTTCGAGTCCTACCGCGGCAGCCATACTTTTAGGTTCAAATTCAGCTCTATTCGCCGCTGGCCCGGTGTCCGTTACGTGCGTCTGACAACAACGTTGACAACAACCGGCGCCAAAAACCGCCTATTTCGTGTGGCCGAGGGCCCTGTCCATTGCCGCAGAACTCTCATCACGATCGGCCGGCAGGACGTGGCTATAGGTGTCGAGGCGGTCAAGGGATACCGGTCCAATCATCGATACCAGGCTTGACAGGGTAGCCTCCGTCCTACAGATCGAGGCGAATATCGGTCGGCGGCGGTTCGACGGTTGGAACCCGACGTCGTACAACTGTATCCGAAAAACCAGGACATACTTAGGATTGTCCCGGCCCAGTGACAATGATACACGCTTTCGTATTTTCAGACATTGTCGGATCCTCAGAGAAATGGGGCCGGTATCGGGACTCGTTTGCTCCCACAGTCTCGAAGCACCTCGACGACTGCAGCAGACTCTCTGCGCAGCAAAGAGCCGTCAGCCTGAAGCTATTGGGCGACGGTGCAATGGCCGTGTTCACTTCGCCGGTCAACGCCATCTCATACGCAATCGATCTCCAGCGGTCAGTTGCCTCAACCGATTGGAGTAAATTGACGCCTGGCCTAGATGAGTTTCGAGTTAGGGTGGGCATACACTGCGGCCAATCGATCGAGTTCGCGGCAGAGAGGGATTTCTACGGCCCAGCCGTAAACAAGGCTGGGCGACTGTGCTCTTCGGGTGATGGCGGTCAGATTCTCATGAGCGATGTGACCCAGGCACTCGTGAGGTCCGATCTTGGCAGCGAGATGCAGTTGATTGACGGAGGACGCAAGACACTTCGCGGCGTTGGAACAGACCGGGTTTGGCAGCTGATTCATCCTGATTTCAATTCTCCTCGTGTATCGCGTTCTGGCAGTTCATTCACGAACATAAACCAGCGCAGGTCCCACGTAATCGGGCGAGATCGGGAAGTTGCACGAATCTTGAGGTCGGTGACCGGCGAGGAACGTTCCAGTGTTCTCCTCGTCGGTCCGGGCGGCGTCGGCAAGACGGCCCTGGCCATCGAGGTCGCGAGCGCATCACACCGGTCGTTTAGTGACGGAGTCTGGTTCGTTTCGTGTGAGGGTGTTCAGAGCAAACAAGACGCCATCGATGAGATATGTCGAACGCTTCGGCCTGCTGGCTTCTCCGGTTCGGGCGAAGAAGACCTGCTCGGATTCCTCAAGTCAGTCGCGTTAATGCTCGTGATTGACGGTGCGGACCGCCTCATGTCCGCCGAAGAGTTACTCGAGGATGTTCTCTCGACTGGCCCAGGCATCTGTCTGTTGATCACTTCAAGGAGTCGCCTGAACATCTCTCGAGTAGAAGTGCTGGAAGTTGAGCCCATGAGCCTCGACGATGCGGTCGAGCTGTTTTTTCAACGGGCGAGAACGGCCGGTGGCCAGCCGGGAACCGGCGCAGAGATGCTAAGTACCGTTCGGCAGCTTTGCGAACAGCTCGACCGGCTCCCGTTAGCCATTGAGTTAGCGGCATCGAGAACGATCGACTTCACGCCTGCTGAGTTACTCGAACGGATTGAGGATCGGCTCTCGTGGCTCACCTCCGAGAAATCTACGGACGCTCGTGAAGCAAGTCTTCGCGCGACCCTGTCCTGGTCAATTGAGGATCTCTCGCCGTCGAATCGGGTTGCCCTGTTCGCTTGCAGCCTGTTCCGCCGGCCGTTCACAGCCGAAGACGTCGAATCCTTTGACGACATTGGCGACGCAATGGCCGCCATCTCCGCACTTCGCAGACGGTCCCTGTTGGCCCGTTCAGTGGTAAGGGACTCCACAGAGTCTATGTACTCATTGCTCGACACGACTGCGGACTACACGCGCGAGCTTTTGAGTAGTCAACGGCAGCTCCGCGACCGGCTTGAGAAAGCATGGATCACACGCATTGCTCGCAGCCTCGGACCTCTTCTTGCAGACCTCCGCACCTCGAGGGAGGCTGAGTCACTCGACACATTCGGGACAAATGCGGAGGACGTGGTAGCCGCATTGGATGCCATGTCTCGCATGCATGATCACGAATTTGGCCCAACGCTGGCGCTGATTCGAGCGCGATTCCTAAATATGCAAGGGAGGTTTGCCGAAGCTGCTGACTTCCTTGAAAGCCATGTCCCGAGACTTAGCGGATCCGGCGACGACGATGCTTATTGCGATTTGATACTGCTTTGGTGTGCCGTCCTGATTGACCTAAGAATGCTGGACGAGGCTAAGGCGGTGCTCGATTCAGCCGAACAGCTAGTCGATCAGACAGATAAACCACTGATTGTGGGAGCGAGAATCCACAACCTCAAAGGCCTGATCGCGTATCACCAGGGCGATTACGAAGGTGCAAGACGCCAACTGCAAACGGCTGCAGCCGGGTTTGCCCGAGGCCAAGATGAGATCGGAACTAGCACGGTTACTCATAACTTTGGACTCGTGGAGTACTCAGGCTCGGATGGGGACAGGGACCGGGCTCTTGAGTGTTGGCTCGAAGCCCTCACTGCTCGACGCCGGATTGGGGATCGACGCGGAATGGCTGAGACGCTGACCAACCTAGGTGTCCTCGAGCTCGACATGGGCGACCTGGCCCTCTCCTGGGAACACCAATCAGAGGCGCTCAGCATTGAGCACTCGCTTGACCATCAAGCAGGAATTGCGCGGTGTCTGTTTAACCTGGCCGAAGTTGCGGAACAAAGCCAACAGCTTGAAATGGCTGCCAGGCTCTGCAAGAGTTCTCAAGCTATTTTTGAAGCTGTTAAGTCGCCTCTACAGAACGCGGCGTCAGCCTACTACGCGTCGCTGGCAGAGCAAGTTGGTGAACCTGAGCCACCTCCGCACTTGGTGTCCTTACCTATTATCGAAATACTACAGTGGGCTATGGAGGCCAGATTGGCGTCACTTCCTCCGCAGGGCACCCGGTAGCCGCGCGGGAGGAGGGACAGGGACATTCCTGAGGTAAAAAGCGTTGACTCTGCATATCTGTTCCGGGTAATAACCTCAGTAAGGAGGGATTCAGATGTTTCATTGTGTATGCCTTTTGGCCGCTCTCGCCGTCGCCTGGCCTGGCGGGGGACAACAAGGAGGGCCGAGTCAGATTACGTTCCCGTTCCCGACCGATCTCACGTCGGAATCGGGTCGAGGGCTCCTGGCGGACTCGAAGTACTCAGCCGCACTAACGGATCTGTATGACCGCTACTTTGGCACGCGGGGACCGCAGCTTCACGTCACACCTGGCGTGGTTTCGCGGATTATCGAAAGCTACGGCATTGACCCTGAGTCCACGAACCCGTGGGTGACGCTGTTGATCACAGTTGAGGCGAACTACGACGAGGGTGAGTTGAAGGGAGACAGCCTCATCGTTGTCAACAGGGTCGGTAACCTTGTGACCGCGCGGGCAACATTGGCTGCCGCACGTTCGTTGGCAGACAATGATTCAGTAATCACAGTTGACATCGGTTCGCGTGCAGTGACGCCGCCGCGGCCGCAGACTCACGGCGCAGGCGAGCGCGCCGCCACCGGTACGCGCGGGACCATGTCCCACAAATTCGACACGGGCGGACTCACGGGCAAAGGCGTGCTCATTGGGATTATTGATTCAGGTCTCGACTGGAAGCATCCAGACTTCATTAATCCGGACGGCACTACGCGCATAGTGATGCTATGGGATTCTACTGATCAATCGTTCGAGGAGTCCGGTATCGGTTCTGCGCCGCCGTACGGCGGCAAACTGGGAACGGTGTACGATCGAGCGGCGATAGACGCCGCCCTTAGCGGGTCGGGCACGGTGAACAGCCGGGACACAGGCGGACATGGGACGATGGTAGCGAGCGTCGCAGGCGGCAACGGGAGGGCTGCCGGCAACAATGCCGAGACTTATGCGGGCGTTGCGCCCGGTGCTGAGTTCGTCATCGTGAAGCAAGGAACAGCCACGGTTTCTGACGCGGCCCAGTGGATTGTTGACGTCGCCGAAGAACTTGGTCGACCTGTCGTTATAAACTTCAGTGCCGGTTATCCAGCGGCCGACAGGGGTAGGTCGTGGTCCATTAACATCGCGCTGAATGAACTGTTCGACCCCGCCGTAAGGGGGAGAGCGATGACCGTTTCTGCAGGCAATGACGGAGATACCGTCATGCAGGCTTCGGGGCGCTTTGGCCCAAAGCGCCCCGGCCAGAGAGACGTGACCGCAAATGCGATTGAGATTCGACCGGGTTCGGATGGGAGCATGCTGCAATGCTACTTTGATCCGGGCGACGATTGGGCGATAAATATCTTTGGTGACTTCCTCTTTGTGAACGGAGATGACGAGATCGCCGTGCCCATGTTGATGACGATTGTGCGCGTACGAGAGGACGGTGCGAGAGTCACCAAGCGGGGGGCAGAAGTACGAGATCATCTCCTATCCGAAGAGTTGGCTTCGCTTCTCGATGAAGATGCGGGCCTTCGAAAGCAACTGGTGGAGGAGATGATGAGGATTTACAAATTTCAAGAAGGTGAATATGATCTGCTCACCGTTTACCTGGACCCAGTGGATAAAGTGCTTGTCGTGCCATTCGGTTACACCGAAAACGTCAGATCTGGGTGGTTCGGTTTGGTACTGCCCTGGGGCGGTTTCTTCGTCGAAGGAGGACAGCCGTGGTATCTGCTTGACTCTCCCGCTGTTGCTGACAACGTGATTACGGTCGGGGCAACGAATTTCCGGTCCAGTTGGGCAAATTCCGCCGGCACGGAGACCTTTTATAACTTGCTTGAAGGCGGTCTCGCGTCCTACTCGAGCCGTGGTTTCCGCTGGGATGGCGCAATAAAGCCGGACATAGCGGCGCCGGCCTCGTACCACCTGTCCGCAATGTCTGCCGATGAGCCACGGACGAGCAGCGTGAACCCGGCTACACAGGCGTGGTGGGACGAGTACTACAGGCTCCATATTGCGGAGACCGGGAAGCACACTGCCTGGCAAGGTACAAGCGCTTCGGCGCCATACGTTGCCGGAGTAATCGCCCTGATGTTAGAAAAGAACCCGGATCTGACCGCCGGCGAGATTAAGCGGATCCTGATCGAGACGGCGACGAAGGACGAGTTCACGGCGGGCGTGCCGAACCGGGAATTCGGGTACGGCAAGATTGATCCGAAACGGGCGATAGCGGCCGTGCCGGAACGAACGGAGAGAAATTATGTTGGGACTCGCGTTCCTGCTGGCGCTTGGTAGTGGTTGTGGCGTTGATGTAGAGCCGACCAAGCGGGCACTGCTGATAGGTGTTTGGAAGTATAGCAGTAGCGTCTGGCGTAATCTTAGTTCGGAAAATGACGTCCGAGCCATCAGCGACGTATTGGTCCGGCGATACGGGTTCGAAGAGAAGAACATTCTCGTCCGCACAAAGCCGGAGGAGACCACGAGGGAGGCCCTCCTTGAGGCGTTCGACGAGATCGTACGAATCTCAGGAGCCGGCGACACGGTGTTCATTCACTACTCCGGACACGGTTTCCACCTGGACGACACCCGTGCGCCAACCGAAAAGCAACTCAAAGAGGGTGTGCCAAGAAACCCACGAGTGAAAGACGAGGCGGACGGGAAGGATGAAACAATCGTTCCCTCGGATGCGAGTTTGAAGGCGCGACACATCAGAGACGACGAGATCGGTGAGTTCATCGACGAACTGCGAGAGAAAGGGCTGGTGGACGTCACCCTGGTGTTCGACAGTTGCCACTCCGGGTCGGTTGCGCGAGGCCCTCTCCCGATACGCACGGCACATTTCGGTGCCGAAGAGGAGAGGACTATGGGGCCGGGCAGCAACCAAGCGAACGACGCGGACGATCTGGGGAACTTCGTCGCAATCTATGCAGCCACCGCCCAACAGGACGCTCATCAAATCCCCTCCGGCGATCAGCTGATGGGTGCGTTAAGCAGCGCTCTTGTGAAGGCCCTCGAATCAGGCTCTGAAAACGACACTTACGCTTCGCTCTTCAGCCGTATTAAAAACGAGATGGCCCTAACATCATCCGACCAAACTCCCGAAATCGCCGGCCAAACAGGCCGACGTCTGTTCGGTACAGGTGCCGTCAACATCAGCCGGACGATCCCGGTCGCTAACAGACGCGGCAAGCTCATGCTCGAGGCAGGGGAGTTGCTGGCGATTAGGCGGAATACAACCGTTCTAATTTACGATGCGATGGACGTCGAACTAACCGGCGAGGCAATCTGCGAGGCAACCGTTACGAACGTGCGTCTCATGGAATCTGACCTGCATGTATCCAAGGTCGATGCAGCCAAGATTCAGGAAGACCAAGCTGTAATGGCTGTCATACATGAGCGAGCCTTTGCCATTGGCGTTGTGAAACTTGCGATGTCAGAGTTACGGCAGAGCCCTGAATTCCGGACCATTGCAGACGAGCTGAGCGAGCTTTCGATGGTCGACGAATCAGACATCGAACATGGTCCTCATCTTGTAATCTCAAGGGACAGGACCGAGCCCGACCGATGGCTACTGTTGATCAGCAGTGGCACGGTGATCGAGGAGTCGGACGATCCATCGTCCATGGCGGACCGGTTCGAGACAGCGATTCGTAGGTACGCGAAATGGGAAGCTGTAAAGGCACTTTCCGCCTACTGCAAGCGGGATGAGCGCGGCAAGTTACACGGATTCTGCCTCGAAGTGAGGCTGGTCCGGATAAGAGCCAAACAGAATCCCGATTACCCGGGTGACCCAAATGACCTTCTGTTCGACGGACTGGACGAACGCGATCTCGGTCCGAATGAAGAGGACCGATTCAAGGCCCGCGAATACTTTGGCATCAAGGTCAAGCTGACGGGAGGCATGGATATGCATGTCTCCGTCGTTGACCTTCTTCCGGACCGTCGCGTCAATATCCTATACCCCGCGCCCCAGGTTCGGGACAACATCCTGCAATCAGGGAAGTGGCAGTGGCTGGCCGCACCAAAGGGCTTTGTCGACATAGATGGGCCGGGCTTCGAGGAGGATAAGGAGAAGATATACGTAATGTGGGCTGAGCCGAGCAACGGCGGGTACGGGACTGAAATCTTCAAAATCTTTGCAACGCAAGAATTCGTGGACTTTAGACTCCTTTATGGAGGGCGGAAGGGCGCATCTGACTCGCCACTTGAACAGGTTCTCGCTGCTTATGGCGGCGGTGTCAGACAGGGGGGCTCACGGGGTGCCGGAAACTGGGCTACGGGTATGGCGAAGATCTACGTAGTCGAGGGATGACGATCTGGTCTGGAGAGGGCTCTGGCCCCTGCCGAGCTGAATCTCATGAGGGGCCTGGCTTGATCGTGCGGAGGGCGCCGGATGGCACTACGTGTATCGAAACGGGCACGGAGAGATATGCATCAAGATGAAGTGTACGAATTGCGGAACGGTCACGCACCAGTTCGGGTGCTGAGGTTCGCACGAAAGTTCAAGTCCGGCCTGCCTCGCGGGGGCTGGGCTGCTTTTCCGGGAAAGGATATAGGGTACAGGAGTTTGAATAGGTGCCGGTGTGAGATAGGAGGAATCAGGATATGGTCGTAATCGGGTTATGCTGCGCGCTCTTGGGTCAGATGGCGGTCGTCGCCCAGAAGCCGGAACTGGTCGTTCAGTTGGGACACTCGGATGTAGTCATGTCGGTGGCGTTCTCCCCAGACGGAAAGACGGTCATCACGGGGAGTTGGGACGGAACGACCAGCATCTGGGACGCCGCAACGGGAAGGGAGATCAAGTGGTTTAAGGCAGTTTCGGACAAGGTCTGGGGGGTCTCGAACGGGGTCTATTCGGTTGCGATCTCACCGGATGGGAAATACTTCGTCACGGGGAGCCACGACGGAGAGGCCCGGATCTGGGACGCAGCGACCGCGAAACAGGTCATGAGTCTGGAATTGGATGATCGCTATGGGTCGAGCGATATCAACTCGGCGGCCTTCTCTCCAGACGGGGTGACGGTTGTCACGGCGGATGCCGACGGTAGGGTCATAGTCTGGGACACCAGATCCGGCAAGGAGGTCAGAAGGTTGAAAGGCCACACGGACGCAGTCTCTTCGGCGGCCTATTCTCCGGACGGAAAGTTCATTATCACGGCGAGCGCGGACGAAACTGCTCGCATATGGGACGCGGCAACCGGCGAGGAAACGATTCGGCTTGTGGGGCACGAATCCGAAGTCAACTGTGCTGTCTACTCACTGGATGGACGGAGAATCCTAACGGGGAGTGACGACGATACGGCGCGTATATGGGATGCCGCAACGGGAAGGCAGATCTCACGCCTCGAAGGGGACATGAGTCATGTTCACTCGGCGGCTTTCAGTCCGGATGGTGCACGGGTCGTCACGGCGGGCCACGATGGCGCCCGCATATGGGGCACGGAAACAGGAGAGGTAATCCAGCCGCTGGTCGGGCACACGGATTCAGTGTGGTCGGCGGTGTTTGCTCCGGACGGAGAAACCGTGCTAACCGGCGGGCAAGACCGGACCGCGAGGATCTGGGACGCTGCATCCGGTAAGGAGATCGTCCGGTTTGAAGGGCATGCATCCCGGCTAAACATAGCAGTTTTCTCGCCCGACGGACGAACGATAGTCACTGGAGGCGACGACAAGACTGCGCGCATTTGGGACTTCGCAGTGGGACGGCAGGTCCGGCAATTGGAAGGACACTCTGGTCATGTCAATTCGCTGGATGTCTCCCCGGACGGAACACGTGTTGTCGCGGCGGGCCGCGGCTTTGTTAAGGTGTGGGGCGCGGCAACCGGAAATGAGATTGCTTCCTTGGAAGGGCGCTTCGGTGAAGTCACTTCCGTAGCGTTCTCTCCGGACGGAATGAGCATCGTCACGGCAAGTTACAAGTCTGCGGCGCCGGGTCTACGCGACCCGAACGAGGTTGCGGGCGTCGTGATATGGAACGCGAGCACAGGGAAAAGGGTCCGGAGTTTGGAAGGCCATTCGGGTGTTGTCTATTCGGCCGCGTTTTCCACCGACGGAAAGTTCGTCGTGACTGCCGGTGGAGACCATACCGTCCGCGTCTGGGACGCCACGTCCAGTGCAGAGATCGGGCGTCTGGACGGTAATATCGAAAATGGCCATTTCCACTCAGCGGCATTCTCTACCGATGGGAAGAAGGTTGTGGCGACGATGGACGATTGGGATGTGCGAATCTGGGACATCGCAACAAACGAGGTCACCAAATATCTGCTGGGCCATTCTGGTCACGTCCACTGGGCAGTATTTGCTCCGGACGGCAAAAGCGTTCTATCGGCGAGTTGGGACGGAACGGCCCGGATATGGGACGCTGAGACCGATCGGGATGAGACGCTCCTGAACGCGCACGGTGACCGGGTCTTGTCGGCGGTGTTTTCCAAAGACGGGAAGAACATTCTCACAGCCAGTTGGGACGGAACTGCCCGGATATGGAACCCTGTGACCGGCAAGGAGGTCTGCAGCCTCATTTCCTTCGACGACGGGAGTTGGGCAGTGGTGGCCCCAGACGGGCGATACGACGCATCCAACGAGGGGGACGTGAAGTGGCTGCACTGGGTCGTTGGCAACGAGGTACACGACCTGAGCCGATTCAAGGACCGTTACTACGAACCGGGCCTTCTTTCCATGCTTATGGGTTTTTCGGATCTCCCGAAGGCCCGAGTCTCCGGCGGAAAGAAATGATATGCCCGCTGTAATGTTAGCGAAGAAGGAGTTGCTGTCATGTTGTCACATCTCGTAGCACTACTATCACTCTGCTCGGCCTTACTTCCAGAACAGGTGGGCACCGCCCGGAAACTGGAGCTCGTTGTCCAGACAGGACACTCGGGGGCCGTAACGTCGGTGGCGTTCAGCCCGGACGGAAAGATTCTTGCAAGCGGCAGTACTGACGGGACAATCAAACTTTGGCACACCGCCACCGGCCGGCAGCTTCGGACACTAAGTGGGATTGAAGGCGATGTAACCTCAGTTGCATTTAACGCCGATGGAAAGCAGTTGGTAAGCGGGAGTTGGTTTTTCGATACAGGCCGCGTCACAGTCTGGGACATCGACAGCGGAAGACGAATCCCTCTACCGGAGCGAGAGAGTGAA
>JADFGT010000034.1 GCA_022567555.1 Armatimonadota bacterium
CCACATCGGCAGGCATTGACCCTGCGGACAGCAGCGCCCCAATCGCGCGCCGCGCCCCCTTGACTCGCCAGCAGGCGCGATACAAACGGTGAACCGCCCGGCGGACGATTCCCACACCGGCGACTCGCTCCGATCCTCGATCTGCGGTCACTGCCATGATTATGTTGCCGGGGCTGCGCCGTTGCCAGTATCCTAAACGCGCCTCATGCAAATAAGAAGGACGGACGAAGGCGCCCGCGTGCTCGTGATTTATCCGAGGGTTTGGAGCGAAAAAGCGGCCTCGATGTCCAGAAGGTACCGGCACCTGCTGAACGCGTGCGACTCTTTCGAGCCCTCGGCCGATGTGCAGTCCGCCTGTGTTCGGGCGGCGTTCGAAGGCGCTCCGATGCCCGACCTCGGCGAGTGGGCGGAGCGCGCGGACCGCATACTGATCGGAGCCGGTCCGCCGGAGGCGGTCAAGTTTGCCCTGGCGATCGTAGGCAGTTTCTCCGACAAGGCGATCATAAGTTGGCACGACCCGCTGCCGGAAGAACACGCCGAACTTGAGGCGCAAGCGGCGAAGGCGGCGCGATGCCACATCGTTCCCACGCGCCCGCACCGGGACCGGCTCCTTGCGCACGGCGCGCAGAGCGTCGTCGCAGCCACACCGCTGCTCGACGACCACGAAATCCCGCTGACCGACAGGCGCGACAGTTTTCTGATAGGCCACCTCGGCTGGGTCGGCCGCCACGCACGCAACCTTCCCGGACTTGTCAAGGGAACGGCAGCGGCCCACACGACGAGCCGCCCGTGGCAAGTCGTCCAATACGGCCCGCTCCCGAAAGGCATGCCTCTGCAGCTGCTCCCCTATCGAATAAGAGGGGCCTTTCGCCACAAGCGGGCGGTTTCGACCGACCGCGTGGACCGCATCTATTCGCGCATGAGGGCGGCTGCGATTCTACAGATGGGCGGCTTCTACGGAGACCTGTGCATACCGGGCAAGTTGATCGAGGCGATCCTGCTCGGATGCCCGCCGCTCTGCGACCGCCGCGCCGCGTTTCTGGCGAAAGTCTGCGACGAGGCCGCGCTGCCCTCATGGGGCGACCCTAAGGAGATCCCGGACCGGCTGCATGACTTGGACCGCGCAACAGGCTCTACTATCGCTCAGTCCACAGGTCACGCCATCGCCGACTGTTCGCTCAGCGCGGCGGTCGCCGCGGAGATGCGGTGACCCGCCCCGCTACTGGCCTCCCTTGTACGCCGCGACGATCTCCTTCGGACTGAGCGTCCGGCTCGACTTGCGCCCGATGAAGTAACTCCCGCTGCATGCGTCCAATGCGAACGGCGTCCTGCTCGCGTATCGTTCGAGCCAGCCGAGGGGAAGAGTCAGCGGCCTGAAGAACCATCCCGCGCGGCGAGAACGAAAGAGACACTTTGCCGCGTGCTCCACGGACCACCGTACAACCGACATCGGGCCGACCGTAACACCACGATCAATCTCTTTGAAACTGCGAAAGAGCGCACGGTGACCGAGCGGAGAGAACCGCATGAAATCGAAAGCGCCCATGTGAACGGCCTGCAAAAACGGCGTGTCGGCATACACAAGCCCCGAAGCCTTCAGCACTCGCCATATTTCCGCCACGGCCACAGCCGGGTCGAGCAGATGCTCGAGCACAGCGTTCGCTATCACTAAGTCAAACGTCTCCGCCGCGAAGGGCAACTGATGCCCATCGGCCAACAGGTGGATGAACGGGCCGGCGTATACATCGGTATTCACGATTTCCGCCGAGGGCTTCACCTGCAATCGCGACCGCACGTCGCGACCGCTGTCTCCGCCGCCTATCAGCAGGACCCTCGGTTCCGCAATCTCCTCCAAGAGCGCTCCCAAAGTTCGATAGTTGGAGACACCCGAAACGTTCGTGCTGATGGTGCGAAAGCTGCGCAACAAACCGCGCGCGAACCGGATTCGCCTGTCGCCCGGCGGCTTTGAACGAACCACGCCCTCCTCCGAAACGACACTGTTCTCGAAGTCAATAAGGACCGGTTGTCCGCACTCGGTGACGGGAAAGACGCCGAGGTCGCATCCGGAGCTTCCGCACCTGGCCTGACCGTTTTCCCATTCCAAGACGGCTTTGCAGCGCGGACACCGCAGTGTGGCCCGGACCCACGCCGGGCAATGATCAATCGCGCCCCTGGCGCGACTCGCCGTTACCGCCATTCTCTCACCCGCTCTTTCGTGGAAGACCGGCGTCCGCCGGGCCGGGACGAAACCGGTCTGAAACGACTGGCGGTCCTTGCGGACGCAGCGGCATTTCGGTTCGGCATCATATTCAGTTCACGCGGTCTCTGCGGCCAACTGCGCGCATTCCATATACAAAGACTCCAGCCGATCCGTAATCGAGTCCCAAGAGAACCGTTCCTCCACCAGCCAGCGCGCCCGCCTTCCCATCTCCTCCGTCAGATTCGGATCTGCCAATAGTGCGGCCAGGCGGCACCCCAGCGCATCAGGCTCCCTTGCACACAACGAGCCCGCGCCGGCGTCTTCCAGTTCCGGAAAATGGGCGCCGTGCGTAGTAAGGACGGCGCACCCGTGGGCCATCGCTTCCAGAATCGCCATTGAAAACCCTTCGGACTCGGTGGGAAGGATGAACACGTTGCATCTTTGCAGCAGCGCCGATTTCGCCGCCCCGGTGACCGGTCCCGGAATCAGAACCCCCCCCTCCAGACCGGCCTCGCGGACGCGGGCGCTCAGTTTCGCCGCCATCTGATACTCGTCCGGCCCGGCGATGACAAGCAGCGCATCGCGCGCGGCCGCGCGCGCAATCCGAAACGCCTCCAGCGCCAGGTCCGGGCCTTTCAGCGGGTGAAGCCGGCTCATGAAAAGAACAAGCGGCCGACCATCTCGCACGGGAAAGTTAGGATACGGCCACGGCGCAGACTTTTCTTCCGGCAGATCAATGCCGTTGGGAATCACTTCGATCCTGTCATTCAGGCCGAGCGCGCGATACGTCTCGGCATCATGTTCGGTGAGGGCGATGAGCGCAGTCGCCCTCCTGCAGGCGGGAAGTTCCCACAGCGCCAAATACAGCCTCTTCTTGAGCCCTCTGTGCCGCAGCCGCACCGTGTCGAAAACGCCGTGTTGCGAATAGAAATAGGGGACGCCGTTCCGCTCCGCGAATTCAGAGCACACACGGTTTGCATGAATGAACGGCAACTGCGAATGAATCACGTCGAACCGGATCCCGCACGCATCAATCCACGGGCGCAGGTCCGGCGTTCGATAGTCGGCATTGCTCTTGCGAAAGTAATCGAGCGGGATGCGCTTTGTCCAAGAGTCCGACATGCGAAAGTAGCGCACCTCGACGCCATCTACGTCGTGCCACATCCCGGTGTCCACATCCAGGCGCTCGGTAAGGTTTGAGTCTGTGGCGGCGACTATCACACGGTGCCCGCGCGCGGCCAAACGCTCAGCCACGGCACTCACAGTATGAATCGGCCCGCCGATATTATAGGCCGGTTTATATCCCGCGGCGTTGTAGAGGATGATCACAGTTTACGGATTTCGATTTTCAGCCCTGCGTTTGTGGTCTGTCGTTTATCCTTCGCTCTGTCCGGAAGAGAAGCCCCCAAGCCTCAGACATCGAGCTGGAAACCTGATATACATGGACCACAATCCGAAACTGTTCGCTGTCGACTGTCCACTGTGAACTTTCCCGCTCTACCGAATCAGCGTCCGCAGTCCGAACAGACCGATCAAGGCGTTCACCACGGCACTTATCTCGATGCGCGGAGTCTCGCCCACCATCACAACGTCGCCGGGCATGATCGGCGGGTTGAAACCCTCGTCGCCTCGCTTCAGATAGCGAGAGAAGTCAACCGGAATCCGCTTCACTTCGCCGCCGGGCATCACGCGAATTATCGCAACCCGGTTCGCCGGGCCGCGCTTCGTGAAGCCGCCTGCCATGCCGATCACGTCCGAAAGGGTCGGGTCAATCTCGTCTTGTATAAAGTAGACGCCCGGGCTCGCGACCTCTCCTAACACAGCCACCCGGCGGGTGTTTTCGGCGACGACGATGATGTCGCCCGCCTCGGTCCGCCATCGTTGCTCAACCCCGTCGCCGTCCGCGTCCTCAAGTTCCGGCACCTGCGCCCCATTCCGAAGGTCGATCCGCAGTTCCACCGCCCCTCGCAGAATGCGCACGTTGCGAAGCGAGCCGTCCTGCGTGACACCGCCCGCCATCGCCAGCGCCTGAAGCACGTTGCTGCCCGCCGGCACGTCGTACTGCCCAGGGCTCGCCACCGCCCCGAACACCCAGACGCGCACAGATTCCAACGGTGCAAGAGTGATGAAATCGCCGTCCGACAGTTCCATACTCGGAGCGCGGCTCGCGTCAATATCGAACACGGAATGCCGGTACACCTCGCGGCCGTCGCGAACCACACTGACAAAGATCTGTTCGCGCCGCTCGTCTTCCACGGCGGCCGTCTCCGCCACCAGTTCACGAATTCCGGTGCCCTGCTCCACGGTGCGCTCTCCGGGCGCCGCGCTCAAACCGGTTGTCCACACCCTTATCTGCCGCTTCGTCTGTATGCTGATGACGTCGCCGGGCCGGATCACCTCCCTTCCGGCGGGATTGTCGGTGGCGCTGACATTGTAGAGATCGAACTCCCGGTGCAGCCTTCCGTCCCGGAAGATAGAGGCCTGCAACAGTTCCGGCCGCCGCAACGGGCCGCCGGACAGGGCCAACGCCTCCCGCAGCGTAAAGTTCGGTGGGAGCGCGTACTGCCCACCTTCCTCCACCTCGCCTATGATTGAGAAGAAGGCGGGGCGAATGCGCGTCAGAATCACGAAACATTCCGCTTTTGGAAACCGCTTTCGCAGTTTCCCGCCGATGAGCGATTCCAGGTCCGCCACGGAGACTCCCGCCGCCTGAATCGCGCCGACGTAGGGCAGGGTGAGCGTCCCGCCCGGCGGTATCTCCAGGTCAATCTCAGTGGGGCCTGTGGCCACCAATCGCTCCGCCCCGAGCACGTAACGCACGCTCACCGAATCGCCTTCCTTCAATAAGTAGTCGTCCGACCATGCGAACGCCGACAAAAGCGCCGAGAGCAGAACCGATCCAAACCGTAATGTGTTCATCCTGTTTATACAGACCTTCGGCCGCCGCGCGGAGGCTCAGGTAATCTGCACCCCATGACCGGTTCGGGCCGCCGTGCGCTCGTAACGGGCGGCGGCGGCTTCATCGGCTCCCACCTGACGCAAGCGCTCCTTGCGCGCGAATGGAAGGTCTGCGTGCTCGACGACCTCAGCACCGGACTCCGCGAGAACCTGCGCGAAGGTCCCGAGTTTTGCTTCGTGCAAGGCAGCATCCTCGACAAGCCGAAGGTGGAAGCGGCCATGTCCGGAGCGGACGCCGTGTTTCACTTGGCGGCGGCGGTCAGCGTGCCGCTCAGCGTGGAGAACCCGGACGAGAGTTTCGCTGCGAACGCAAGCGGCACCCTCAACGTTCTCGAAGCCGCCAGGAAGTGCGGCGTGAAGCGGTTCGTTTACAGTTCGTCCGCCGCCGTGTATGGCGAGCGGCCGGAATCGCCCAAGACCGAAGACCTTGCCCCGATGCCCGTCTCGCCATACGCCGCGGGCAAACTCGCGGGCGAGCACCTGGTCTCCGCCTACGCGCACTCCTTCGGTATGGAGGCCGTCTCGCTGCGCTATTTCAACGTGTTCGGCCCCCGCCAACGACCGGACACGCAGTACGCGGCGGTCGTCCCGGCCTTCATCTCCCGCCTTCTGGCCGGCCGGCCGCTGATAGTCTATGGCGACGGAGAACAGACGAGGGACTTCACTTACGTCGAGAACGTCGTGGAGGCAAACCTACTCGCCGCCGAGGCCTCCGGCGTTTCCGGCGCCGTCATGAACTGCGCCTCAGGCCAGGAGGTCTCCGTCAACCGGCTGATTGAAGAGTTGTCTCAGATCACCGGCCGGCGCCCCGAAGTCACCCACGAACCCCGGCGCGCCGGAGACGTCCGGCACTCGGTTGCCTCCACCAAACTCGCGGAGCGCATCCTCGGCTTCAAGCCGGGCGTGACGTGGCAGGAAGGTCTGCGGCTGACGGTCGAGGCCGCGACAGCGGGTCAGCCGTAAGCCTCCAGCGTCTGGTCCACCGCCCGGGTGATGGACAGGTCAATGAGCGCGCGCACGGGCTCGCGGCCCCGCTCCAGCCGCTTCACTATGTCATCGGCCCATCTCTCGGCGCTGTCCACCGGCAGCTGGCAGCCGCCCGGAAAAACGCCTTCCAGGTCGGCGTTCGCGGTCGCAAGAAACGGGAGGCCCACCGCCGAGGCCTCCAAGAGAACGCGCGGCAATCCCTCTGACCGGGAAGGCAGCAGCAGCAGGTCGGCGGCGTTCATAAGTTCGGCCACGTCTTCACGCGGCCCCAGCAGGCGCACATGATCCCCCAGAACCATCTGACGTACGAGCGACTCCACGCGCCCCAAAACAAGCCCCCCCCCGACGAAAGCCGCCACCGCCGGAAAGCCCTGCCCCTTTAGCCGCCCCATCACCCGCAAAAGAAACGGATGGTTCTTGACAGAGTCGAACCTGCCTACGTGCAGAAGCAGCCGCGTGTCCTCCCCAACCCCCAGTTCTTCCCGTCGGGCCGCGCGCGCCGCAGGGTCCGGCCTCCATTTGTCCAGGTCCAGCCCCACCGGAACGATTCGCACGTCTCGTCCCGACCTTCCCGCCAGCCGCCGCCCGGCCTCCGGCGACACGGCCAGCAGGCGCGTCGCATGCCGCAGCGTCCAGCGGCGGGAAAGAGCGCGGTACCAGCCGAGCTTCCATCCGCCCACGCCGCCCATGTCGTGGGCCTGCGCGACCAGCGCCTTCAGCCGCGCCCCTCGGTAAACACGAAGCGGGTCGCCGGACAGTTCGCCCACGTGCGAGTGCACAACGTCCGCCCCCGACTCCTCCAGAGCGGACAACAGCCCTGATCGCAGACGTCCCCGATTCCGCAGAACGTGGCAAGGGAACACGCGGCAGCCGATCGCCTCGAAATCGCCCGCGAGGCGGCCGCGCTCGCGTTCGAAGAGGGTCAGGACGTCGCTTCTGATGCCCCGGCGCGCCGCTTCCGGGACAAAGTCAAGGAGGTATCGCTCCATCCCGCCGACATCGAGCCGGCCAACTATGTGAAGTATCGCCCGGGCGGCCACCTGAGGCAGTATGACTCGCTCTCAGAAAGAAACGGCCCCGGCCAGCACGGCGTGCCTGCCTCCCAGAACGCCCGCGAACAGGTGAAACCGGTCCAGGAAGACCACCGACGCTCCGAAGTTCCAGCCGAAGCCGTCATGCTCGACGGTCGCCCTAAGCAGGCCGCCGAGCGGCGCAGAGACAGACATGAACCCCTCCTTGAACCGCCCCGTTCCAACGCCCGTCGTGGCGTAGATCGAACCCGCCTTCGCCGTGGCGGCCGCAAAGTAACTGTCGGTTCGCTCGCCCAGGCCGCGAACGGCGCCGTCGGAGAACGGGTCCTGAACGCCGACGGACACGCGCAGCGGAAGGTCCCGAGGGGTGGGGAGCTCCCACTGAGCGTTGAAGGAAACCGGCAGCCCGCCGTGAGGAAACGCGGCGCCCAAAGCCACGCGGCCGGACGCAGTGTCAAGCCCGTACAGCAGCCAAGCGTGTCCGTTCACGTTGTTCTCCGACGAACCGACACGCTCCGGGGGCCACGGTATCCGAAACAGCAAGTCCTTGCTGACGCCGCCGACCCCGGCCACCCAATGCCCTCCGCCCAGCGCGACGCCGACGGGAGTGCTGAGAGTCAGCGCGCCGCCCGCACCGGGCGAACCGTCGAAGCGCACCCCAACGACCGAGCCGGGCAGTCCCGAAGGGCCGCGAAACTGCTCGAACCGGCCGGGACCAGAAAGCCCGTCCTGCCCCCACGCCGCCGGAAGGACAACGAGCGCCGCAACGGCGAGCCGGACTACGCGTACTCCGGTGTGCTTCCCGGTTTCCACTTGATGTTGCAGCCGACGCTCGCCTTCTGCTCCTCCCCCGGCTTCTCTCCGGCCAGGACCGCGTCCAGCGCGCGCCGAAGGTCGGCCCCGTTCACGGGCTGCGCGTTGCCCGGGCGGCTGTCGTCCAGTTGGCCCCGATATGCCAGCCGCCGCTCCGCATCGAACAGGAAGAAATCCGGCGTGCAGGCGGCGCGATACGCTTTCGCGACGTCCTGCGATTCATCGTACAGATAGGGGAAGGTCCAGCCCCACTCCTCCGCCTTCATTCGCATGTTGTCCGGGGAGTCCTGGGGATACTCGTCCACGTCGTTCGCGTTGATCGCTACGAGGGCGACCCCGCGTCCGGCGTAATCGCGCGCGACGCGCCCGATCTCGTCCTTCACGTGCACGACGAAGGGGCAGTGATTGCAGACGAAGATCACGAGCAGCGCCTTCGCCTCCTTGAAATCGTCCCGGCTGACTGTCGTTCCGTCAACGTTCGGCAGGCTGAAGTCGGGCGCCTCGGTGCCCAGTGCGATCATCGTGGATGGAGTTGCGGCCATCAAAAAACCTCCTGACGCAGATGGTTGGATCAGCGGAAGTTTAGCACACGCTTGATCGGTCCAGGGGTCAGTTGCGACACATATTTCCATACCCCAGCCCTCCTCCGGGCCGCTGCTGGGTAGCCTAACGGAAGTCCGACATGACCCAGATCTGCCGGGTCTGTTTCATAGTGACCCAGGCCATCGTCTTTCCGTCGCGGCTCCAGGTGGGAAGATCGGCAGCATTATAAGTAAAGAGCGAAATGTCGCCGGTCGCTTTGTCGTACACATAGACGCCCGATCGATCGTTGCTACTTGCGGCGTCATATGCAGTGCTCTCAAGAAAGAAGCGGCGGCCGGCCGGAGCCCACTTTCCCACATAGACCCAATGCCCAGGCTGGTCGACCAGCAGGCTCGGAGGCCTGCCGTCGAGAAAGACCTGCCGCGTTTCGGTATCGTCCCCATAGACGAGGTACGTCAGGCTCTGACCGTCAGGGTGCCACTCAAGGCCCTCTTTCCACACGTCGGCAGACGTGAGTTGGCGTGGCTCGCCTCCCGACACGGGCACCACGAAGACCACATTGTTGTTTCCCTCGTACCCATCGGGGTAGCCGAACGCGGCGATGAACTCGCCGTCGGGCGACCATCGCAGGGTCCACCCATCCCAGCCGGGCTGCTCCGCAAGTTTCTCGGGTGTGCCGCCGTCGGCAGGTATCACGTAGAGGCCGCTCCCGTGCGTATATGCCAAGAGAGAACCGTCCGGCGACCATCGCGCCCAACGGGCCAAGTACTTTGTCTGCCCATCAACTTCAAGCAGCAGCCGGGGCTCGCCGCCGCGTGTGGACACTGTGAAAAGCGAGGCCTCACTGACTGCGGCCTGGAAGTAGGCGAGGGTTGCGCCGTCGGGCGACAGATCGAATTCTCTCGATTCGGCCAGACGCATCGGCGTACCGCCGCCTCTCGGCACCGCATATATTCGGCCGCCACCTGCGAAGTTCTCCCGATAATATACGATCTGCCCGTCCGGAGAGAGTTTTGGATGGGCGCCGCTCGCCACACTCCTGCTCTCCGCTGGACGGGACGCGTCCGCCACATGGATCGTTGAACTGGAGATTGAAAGATAGAAGGCGATGCGCCGTCCACCATCGATGAACTTGGGATAGATGGCCCCCGCACCACTAAAGAACGTCACCTGCACAGGATCGCCCTGCAGAGCGCCCGTCTTCGGGTCGATCCTCAGTTTCCAAATGTTCCGTCCGCCACTCGCGTTCGCACTATAGCCGAACGACGTGTAGAGGCTGCTGCTGTCCGGCGCCCACGTGAGAGTGACGTGAAGTCCGGAAACAGTCGTGAGGGGAACGGCCTGGCCGCCTGTCGTGGAAAGAAGCCGTATCTCGGAGTGCATCCCGATCAGATGGGTATCGGTTCGGACCTTCATGGCCAACCATCGGCCGTCCGGAGAATAACCGCCCAAGACCATGAATATGCCTCGGTCTACTGGTATCGTCTTGACTCCGCTGCCGTCCAACGCAACCGTGTGTGCGCCGTCCCTGTCTGCGTCCAAGTATGTGAGGCTTAGTCCGTCGGGCGTCCAGCAAAGACCGTGGATCTCCCGCATGGGCGGACCGATCTGCCGGGGCGTGCCGCCGTCCGGGCTGACGACGAAAATGGCTGCAACCTTGTTCGGCTCTCCTGCGACTGTTTCTGTTCCCGACCCCACAAGCCTGTCCGCTACGTACGCGATGAGGTGTCCGCTGGGAGACCAGTTCGGATAGTGGAACTTCTGCCATGGTCCCAGGTCGTTTAAGAGCGGCCGGACCACAGAGCCGGACTGTTCATAAATGTAGAGTTGGCCCGACTCCCCGTTTCTTACTGCATAGAACACACCGCGATCTCCGCTCGGGGATATGTCGAACGACGGCTGGCGGAAAGAGCGGCCAAGAGGAACGTCGGCGAAGAGGATCGTGTACCGAGGACCCTCTTCGGCGCCTCCAAGCGCGCCGTCGCCCTGCGCGCCCGCGCCGCTCGTGCCCGAACGAAGAATCGCCGGGCCCACCCAGAAGAGAAAGGCGGACGCGATGAGGGCCACCGCCACGGAGATCGCCAGTGCGAAGGCAAACGGGCGGCGCCTGTCCGCTGCGGCGGGGGCCGAGGCGCTTTCCCCGTGACCCTTCCGCTCCTCGCGGCCCTTCAACCACCGGTCGAGTTCCGCCTCGTACGCGTAAACAGTCGCCGCAGTGCCGTGGAAGTGCCGATGGACCGGCAGTCCTTCGGTTTTCTCCCACCGGCGGAGTGTGCGGACCTTGCGTCCCAGGTAGGCCGCGATCTCCTTCCATGAGTCAAGGCGGCCGCCCGCTGCTGAGTCGCGGGATCCGGATGGTGAATCTGAGTCTGGCATGGCGGCCAGCGACCTCGTGGACGGAACTTCGAGTGCTGGGTTCGATTGTATCACAAGCGCCCATGATACGGCCTTTCTTGGCGGACTATGGGGGTCAAAGTGGGCCATCGGACGCCGTGGCCGCACATGTCCCTTGCGGGTTCCTCTAAGGTCACGTATCATGGGGTGCAGCGGCAACCGAGGGGTCGAAGCGGGCCTGCATTGGCGGGGTCGAATCACAGGAAGTTCGACGGTCGTGGTTGGCGTGAATTCGTGAATGAATCTGAAGGAGGAAAGACAGATGAAGATACAGGTGAGGAGAACAAAAGTGAATGTGAACTCTCGTTTTGATCAATGGCGACGGCGGCTGGTACGCACTCTGGTGGCCGGGGCCATGACGTTGGGGCTCGTCCCTGCGCTGGCCCAGTCCGGCTCAGTGCTGTCGCACCAGAAGATCAGCGACATCGAAGGCGGCTTCACCGGCATCCTGGATGACTGGGATCTCTTCGGCCACTCGGTGGCCTCGCTGGGCGATCTGGACGGCGACGGCGTGGGCGATCTGGCCGTGGGGGCACTCTTCGATGGCGACGGGGGCTTCAGACATGGTGCCGTGTGGATTCTGTTCCTCAACACCGACGGAACGGTCAAGTCCCACCAGAAGATCAGCTCCACCGAGGGCGGCTTCACTGGCGTCCTGGATTATGGGGATTTCTTCGGCGTGTCGTTGGCCTCGCTGGGTGATCTCGACGGCGACGCCGTGGGTGACCTGGCCGTGGGGGCACGCAACGATGACGACGGGGGCGAAGACCACGGCGCGGTGTGGGTGCTGTTCCTCAACACAGACGGGACGGTCAAGTCGCACCAGAAGATCAGCGCCACCGAGGGCGGCTTCACCGGCATCCTGGATGATCACGATTGGTTCGGCAGCTCGGTGGCCTCGCTGGGCGATCTCGACGGCGACGGCGTGGGCGACCTGGCCGTGGGGGCACAGGGCGATGACGACGGGGGCTTCGAGCGCGGCGCGGTGTGGGTGCTGTTCCTCAACACCGACGGAACGGTCAAGTCGCACCAGAAGATCAGCTCCACCGAAGGCGGCTTCACCGGCATTCTGGATGATATCGATGTGTTCGGCTTCTCGGTGGGCTCGCTGGGCGATCTCGACGGCGACGGCGTGGGCGACCTGGCCGTGGGGGCAGTCCTGGATGACGACGGGGGCTTCGAGCGCGGCGCGGTGTGGGTGCTGTTCCTCAACACCGACGGGACGGTCAAGTCGCACCAGAAGATCAGCGACACCGAAGGCGGCTTCACGGGCGTACTGGAGGTTCTCGATCACTTCGGGTGGTCGGTGGCCTCTCTGGGTGATCTCGATGGAGACGGCGTGGGCGATCTGGCCGTGGGGGCACACTTAGATGACGACGAGGGCCTGAACCGCGGCGCGGTGTGGGTGCTGTTCCTCGACGGCGCGCGCGAGGTCCTGCCGGACAGTTTCACGATCCTTCGCGGCCTGCTGCTCTCCGGCGGGTTGCCCGACCTGTTCGACAGCGACGACTCGCGGCTGGTTGTGCGCACGGCGGTGTTTGCTCCGAGCATTGAACCGCCCGTGCAGATAGAGGTCGTGGGCACGTCGCCGACAGAGAGCCCGAGCGAGCTGAGGTTCCGGTTCGAAGGGATGGCGAGCAGGAATCTGATCGAGCGGCGAATCTCGCTGTACAACTACGTCACACAAAGCTACGAGGAGTTGCACGTCGCATTTGCGGCGACTTCGGACGAGGTTGTAGAGATCGTCATTACCTCTAACCCTTCCCGGTTCGTCGAGCCGGGCACAGGACAAGTAAAGTCGCTGATGACTTGGAAGGCCGCGGCATTCAGCTTCTTCACAGGCTGGAACGTCGGAATTGACCAGACGATCTGGGTGGTGAAGCCGTAAAGCTGATGGGCCGCCGGCGCTCAATGCCGCTCGGATGGCATCTCGGAGTGGCGCCGGCGGCCCTTCTTGTGTTCTTCTGCGGCGTCACGGCCCAGACGGTGGTCGGTGATAGTGAGATCACCGAAGACACACGCTGGACCCGGGAAGGCGGCCCCTATGTGGTCATGAGCCCTCTGACCGTCCAAGGCGGTGCCACCTTGGAAATCGCCGCCGGCACGGTCGTGCGCTTCCGGCGCGGCGCTTTCCTGCGCGTGGGCTGGAAAACGCCGGGCAGTTTGACAGTGACGGGCACTTCGCGACGGCCTGTCATCTTCACGGCCGACGGCGACGAGCCGGAGCCGGGGGCGTGGGCCGGCATCGAGTCCCTGGTCGAGGGCAGCGAGGTACGGCTCAGTTGGGCGGTCGTCGAGTGGGCGGGCGCCGAAGCGAAGGGAACGGCGGCCGCGAGGGCCGCCCTCCGGATCGGGCCCGGATCGACGGCGGATGTGCAGAACTGCGTCGTCAGGCAGGCCGCCGCACATGGTGTTGAACTGGACACCGAACGGAAGGTCCAGTTTTCGGGCAATCGCGTCCATGAGTGTCGTGGCGCGGCCGTGATGACCGGGGCGAACGCCGCCGCCTATGTGGCGCCCGACAACAGGTTCGAGCATAACGGCCTGGACGCGATTGTGGTTGGTGAGGTCGGGCTTCCGGCACTCACCCGGTCGGCGGTCTGGGCGCACACGGCCTCGCCCTATGTGATTCGGGGCGACCTGCTCGTGGGTGACCCGGACGCGCTCGTGACGCTCAGGCTCGATCCCGGAGTGACGGTTCTGTTCGGGCCGGGAGCGGCGATGACCGTGGGCTGGTCATATCCGGCGGACCTGGTCGCGCGCGGCAGCGACAGGGCGCCGATTCGTTTCGGTGCGCTGGCCGGCCCGTGGGACGGCGTTTACCTGGGTGGCACAGGTCCCGGCACCCTGCTGGACCATTGTGTTTTCTCCGGCGGCGGCGCCGAACGGGCGATGCTGAACGTCGAGTCGAACGCTCACGCCCTCGTTCGGGATTGCGCGTTTCGGGACTCTCGCGGGTGGGGCGTCTTCTTATGGAAGGGCGCCCTGGCGCGGATCGAGGCGTGCACTTTTTCCGGCAATCGCAAGGGAGATATCGGACGGGAGGAACTTCGCGCGGCGCAGGCTCGGTTATAGTGATGCAGTGAGCGAGGAAAAGGGCATAGAGTCGTTCGGGGAGCTGGGAACGGATGAGCCGGGCAGTTCCGAGCGCGCACCGCTGAAGCGCCAGGACCTTGATCGCGTCATGCTGACCGGGTGCGTTCTCTTTTCCGCAGCCAGCGCCCTGCAACTGCTCGTCATATTCGCGGCCTACGCTCTCGCGCCGGACCTGAAGACCTACGACGACCTCTACCGCATCATGGCGTATGCCGTGCCGGCCGCAGGCCTATTGGGTTTGGCTTTCACTTGGTTCGGAAGCATTCCAGGGTTTTGCGGCAGCGCCGCCGGGTTGATTCCGGCGGCCCTCTTTATGTGGTTGCGGCTCGCCGACGCGGTCTCCGGGTTTCAGGGGATCAGAGGCTACGAGCCGGCGGAGTTTCCGGCCGTGTACTCATGGACGGTTCCGCTTCTTTATTGCCTGACCTTCGGCCTTCTCTGGTACGGCCTCTTGTGGCTCAGGCTCCGGCAACAAGAGTCGCGAGCGCGACGCGAGGGGTTCCCGCCAAGTCCTTAATGATGCGGGTCTCGCACGCTTCCGACAAGAGTTCCTCCACCTCCTTTTCCTGGCCCTTTCCGAATTCAAACGCCAGGACGCCGCCCGGTTTCAGCGCGCGCCTCGCTTCGGCGACGAGGCGGCGAATGAACGAGAGCCCCCCCCGCGCATGAAACGCCTCCGATGGTTCCCACCGCCGCACATCGCTCTCCAGACGTGGGTCAGCCGGGTCAACATAGGGTGGATTCGACGCCACGACGTCCAACGACCGCGTCCGGAATGCCGTCAGCCCGTCTGCGAGTAGCCAGGAAACCTGCGCGCCGAGCGCCTCGCCGTTCATCCGCGCCACGGCCAGCGCTCGCGCACTGACGTCGGTTCCGGCCCATCGCTGGCCGGGCCGCTCGAACGATAGCGTTACTGCAATCACTCCGCTGCCCGTCCCGACGTCCGCGCAGATGCCGGAGGTGGGGGCCGCCTCCAGCACGGCCTCAACCAGGGTCTCCGTCTCGGGACGCGGGATCAGGACAGCAGGATTCACATGGAATTCGCGCCCGAAGAACTCTTTTTTTCCCAAAACGTAAGCAAGCGGTTCTCCCGATAGCCTGCGTTCGAGCAGCGCCGCGACGGCGAGGTCGGGCACGTCGCGTTCCGGGTGTGGGAGCAGGCGGTCGCGCGGTACGCTGAGCGCGTGAGCCGCAAGGACCTCGGCTTCCAGCCGGGGCGATTCGAAGCCGGCGCGGCGGAGCGCCTCCTCTGCCGCCCCAATCCACTCACCGGCGGTCATCGGTCAGCGGCTGGGTTATGTAGGGCTTCAGGCGCCCCACCATGTCGGCCACCAGTTCGGCCCTGATATGCACGCCGTCCTCGCGATGTTCCACGTGCAGCACGCGCCCGAAGTCGTAGCATTCCTGGACGAGTCTGCTCTGATTGTATGGGATCACCGCCTCAACCGGCGTGAGGAACGAGAGGGTCATCCTCACAGCCGCGTCCATGAACGCCGGCAATCCGTCTCCGGTTAGCGCGGACACGGCCACCGAGCCCGGCTCGGCGGCGACGGCTTTGCGCGCGATGGCCGGGTCGCGCAATTTGTCGCATTTGTTGAACACCGTAAGGACCGGTTTTGCGTCGGCGTCCAGTTCGGCGAGCGTGTCCATGACGGCGTCCTGCTGCACTTCCCAGCTCGGGTGGCTGAGATCCACAACGTGTACGAGGAAATCTGATTCGCTCACTTCTTCGAGCGTGGCTCGAAACGCCGCTATAAGGTGCGTGGGCAACCTGCGTACGAAGCCCACCGTGTCTGTGAAGTAAACGCTGTATCCGTTCGGGAGTTCTACCCTGCGCGTTGTGGGGTCGAGCGTCGCGAAGAGCCGTGAGTCAACCGCTACCTCGCTGCCGGAGAGCGCGTTCATGAGAGTGCTTTTTCCGGCGCTCGTGTAGCCTACGATGCTGGCGAACGGGAACGGCTTCTTGCGGCGTGCCGCTCTCTGACGGCCTCGTGACAGCCGCACCTCATCGAGTTCTCGCTTCAATGCTGATATCCGGTCGCGTATGCGCCGCCGGTCCGACTCCAGTTGTGTTTCTCCCGGACCGCGCAGGCCGATCCCTCCCTTCTGCCTTTCGAACTTCGTGTAAATGGCCGTGATCTTCGGTAATAGGTATGTGAGTTGGGCCAACTCCACCTGAAGTTTCCCCTCGCGTGAGTGCGCGCGCTGCGCGAAGATGTCAAGGATCAACTGTGTTCGGTCAACGACCCGGCACTCAAGTTTTTCTGCGAGGTTCCGCTGCTGAACGGCGTTCAGTTCGCAATCGAAGAGGGCCGCGTCTGCTCCAACGTCGTGCACGGTGGCGAACAACTCCTCCACCTTGCCTTTGCCGACGAAAGTTGCGGAGCTGGGCCGGTTCACGCGCTGGCGCAAGGTCCCGACCGGCGCCATGCCCGCCGCTTGGCACAGGGCGACCAATTCCTCCTCGACGTAAGCGTCGGCCTCGGCGTCTGTGTTGACAAAAACGAGCACTGTGCGCTCGGCCGGGGTTCCGGTTTCAATTGGTGTTCGGCGCATAGGGTGTCATAAGCGGACGTCGAACAGCCGGAAGCCTGCGGAGATAAAGAAGCCGCTGAAATCGAGGCCGGCGAAATCGCTGAAAAAATCGTACCGCGCTTCCACGTAAAACCTCTCACCGAAAGAGACACCGAGGGCGGCATTCGTGTTTAGGCCGATTCTGGTCGCGTCAATTCCGAGGAACGGGGCAAAGACATCGGCCCAGTAGGGACCCGCCCTGAGGACGACGTATGGGGTCGTGTCTGCCGTACTGCCGAAAGACGTGGTGGCGCCGAACGTGAGCGGCACCAAGACAGCCCTGCCCTGCCACGTGCTGTTGCCTATAACGGCGATGTCCGTCGTGAACTTCCAGTTCCCCGACTCTTGAAAGCTGAGCGGCGACAGGCCTACCCGCCACCAGGACTCGCCGAAAGTGTCTCTCACCGTCGGGTTGCTTGGCAGGAACAGACCGAAATCAATGCCGACCGGAACCGTGCGCTGCGCGCACGCCGCGACCGAGGACGCACACACAAGAATCACAAACCAACGCTTCATGCCTTCCTTCTCTTCCCCATTGCCCGGAAAATACCCCCCTTCGGCCATCCGGTGTCGGTCTTCGGGGTATATCCGGCGCATGAACCCCCCGGTCCGCGTGCCGATCACGGCAGAATCGCCGGAGTGCGTTCCCACCTATGCGACGGATCACGCCGCCGGAATGGACCTGCGCGCGAACGAGGAGTGCGATTTGCAGCCCGGCGAGAGGAGGGCGGTCTCGACCGGCATCAGGATTGCCGTGCCGGAGGGATATGAGGGCCAGGTGCGCCCTCGGTCCGGCTTGGCGCTCAGCAAGGGCCTCTCGATACCGAACGCTCCGGGGACGATAGACGCGGACTACCGGGGCGAAGTGAAGGTAATTCTGATTAATCTGGGTGCCGAACCCGTCCTTATAAAGCGGGGCGACCGGATTGCGCAACTGGTTATCGGCCCGGTCGCGCGCGTTGAGTGGGAGACCTGTGACGACCTGCCGTCTTCGGGGCGAGGTGAGGGCGGCTTCGGCAGCACGGGGACCGGCTGATGAAACTGTGCGACAAGTGCTTCACGATGCTGGAGGGCAATCCGATCTACTGCCCGGAGTGCGGCGCGTCTGTGGACGAGGGACCCGCTGCCGAGGGCAGCGACGCGCTGGTATATCCCGACATCGCACGGGCGAACCTTATGCGTATGCGCGGCGCTTGGGCCGATGCGGAGAGGGTATGCCTGAGCATTCTGAAGCGATTTCCGAACAACGCTACGGCCCATATCCTTCTGGGCGACATCCACACTGATCGCGGCCGCGGCGACCAGGCGCTGCAGTGGTATGAGTTGGCATCGGACCTCTCGCCGGAGAATCCATCCCTTCAGGCCAAGTTGCGGCGCGCCGGCGAGGCCGTGCGAGAACTCGAATCCGCCCGGGCCTCGTCAGGCCTGGAGGTCGCGCCCGCGGGACGCGGGATGGCTGTGTTCTATGCGTCGGTCGTAGTGATGGTGTTCTCCGTGGGCGGCCTTGCCTTCTGGTTCGCGCCGTGGCGGGCGGGCCGCGCCGACGCCCAAGCCTGGGACGAGATTGCGACGCCGGTATCGGTGGGCGGCATGGCGCCCGCCCGAAGCGTCGAGCCGGCGGGGGAGACCGGTTCTGACAGCGATCCGGAGCCGCGGGACGGCGGCTCCACCACCGGGGACGGCGCCGCTGAAGACGGCCTCGAAGAGAATGGATCGAAGAGAGACGCTCAGCCGCCCTCGACCATGTCGTCTCATGAAAGCGGCCTTATGAAGGCCGTCGCCAATCGGCTGGGGGAGTCCGGCGCCCGTCTCCTGGCGTTGCAGTTCGATCCGAGGACGGACCGCGTTATCGTGACGATCCAGGCTCACCCTGAGGGAAACGCGGAAACGGACCTGGTCGAATGCGCCGCTGTCGGCGCCGCCGTTTTGGAGTCCGAAGCGGCAGCGGGCCTTGTTCACGTGCGCATCCTGGACACCGTGAGGCGCGCGCTTCTCTTCGTGGGCACCGTGAAGAGGACGTCTATTCAGAGCGCCACCTCGCCGCCGGGCAGTCCGGAGTGGGCGCGCGAGGTCGTTTCGGACCTTTACAAGCCGGGCGAGTAGCGCGAGTTCCCCTCCCCCTTGACGGGGGAGGGCAGGGTGGGGGTGACTCTGCGGCTGGAGGATTCGCGTCGGGAAAAGAGGATGTGTGACCGGGCGCAAGTCGCAGAAGACGGGTGCGTAAGTTGCGCCGCGCTATAATCTTGCCGGCCCCATAAAGGAGCGATTCTATCCAATGTATCGAGTGTTGGTCGTTGACGACGAAGAGGACGTTCTGCGCGCTGTGAAGCGGCGCCTGGAGCGCCAGGGCTTCGAGGTCGAGGTCGCTGATTCGGCGGAAGAGGGCGCGATCCGTATCCAGACGGCCGAAACCCCGTTCGACGTGGCTGTGACCGATATGAGGATGGAGGCCCCTGATGCGGGCATACAGATCCTGCAGGCAGCGTTCGGACGAGACGTCTTTGCGGAAGTGATCGTGATGACGGCGTACGGAAACGTGAAGAACGCCGTTGAGTGCATGAAATTGGGCGCGTTCGATTACATCGAGAAGAACATCCCCGGCGTGGACGTGTACGAAGTGATAACGGTCAAGATTGAGCAGGCAATGGACCGCCGTCGCCACAATCTTCGGGCGGTCAGGCGTTGGGAGCACGCGGCGGGGAGGCCGGTTTGACGTTTGGCGCTTACGGTTTTCAGTTTCTGGTTTTCAGTTTTCTGACTTTCGGCCGGGTCATGCCGCTCCGGCCTGAGACCGCCGCCGTCTGTCTTTCCCCTTTTTCCTTTCCCCTGCTCTCTGTCCCCTATGACCTAACATGAATCGCATCCGGAACTTCTGCATCATCGCCCCCATTGATCACGGGAAGTCCACGCTGGCGGATCGAATACTGGAGATCACCGGCGCGGTGCGCGGGGACGCGCCCGAACAGATGCTGGACGCGATGGAGTTGGAGCGTGAGCGCGGCATTACGATAAAAATGACCGCTGTGCGTCTCGCATACCGCGCAAAGGACGGACAAGAGTATCAGTTCAATCTCATCGACACTCCCGGGCACGTGGACTTTACGTATGAAGTCTCCCGTTCGCTGGCGGCCTGCGAGGGGGCGATTTTGGTTGTGGATGCCACTCAGGGCGTTGAGGCGCAAACGATCGCGAACGCTGCGATGGCGATTGACCAGGGCCTGGAGATCGTTCCCGTCATCAACAAGATGGACATCGCACACGCAGACGCCGAGCGAACGAAGGAGCAGATTGAACAGGCGCTGGCAATAGACGCTTCAGGCGCCGTGCTGTGCAGCGCCAAGACCGGCGAAGGTGTCGAGGACGTGTTGGAAGCGGTCGTACACCGCATCCCTCCTCCGTCCCCGCTGATCGAGCAAACTGTCGCAGGGAAGGCGGGACCCTCGCCCGGCCGGCCGCTGCGGGCGCTGATTTTCGATTCGCATTTTGATTCTTATCGTGGGGTCGTGGCATACGTTCGCGTGTTCGACGGGCGTGTGACAACGGGGGATCGAATCCGGATGACGTCAACCGCCGAGGAGTTCGAGGTGGCTGAGGTGGGCTGTTTTTTCCCGGAACCGAAGCGCGTGGACGTTCTTGATACGGGGGAGGTGGGCTACGTGATAGCCGGCATGAAGGAGATCGGCGATGCGGGCGTGGGAGACACGATCACGCTTGCAGAGAACCCGGCAAAAGAAGCGCTCCCGGGGTATCGAAAGGCTAAGCCGATGGTCTTTTGCGGTCTCTATCCTACGGACGGCGACCATTATCAGGAACTTCGCGACGCGATCGAAAAACTGCAACTAAACGACGCGGCGCTGCATTTTGAACCGGAGACTTCCGACGCGCTGGGTTTCGGTTTCCGATGCGGCTTCTTGGGCCTGTTGCACATGGATATAGCCCGTGAGCGCTTGGAGCGCGAGTTCGGCCTGGACCTGATACTTACTGCGCCGAGCGTAAAGTACGCAGTGTTTGAAACAGACGGGACCTTCGAACAGATCTCGAATCCAAGCAGGTTTCCCCCGTCCCAACGGATCGCACACATCGAGGAGCCCGCCATCAAAGCGATAGTCATGGTCCCCCAAGAGTATGTGGGCGCGGTTATGAAACTGTGCAAAGACCGGAGGGGAGTTTTTGAAAAGATGGAATACCCGTCGCCGGAGCGAGCCGTTCTATATTACACGATCCCGCTCTCCGAGATTCTTCTGGACTTTTACGACAAACTGAAATCGCACACGCGCGGATATGCGAGTTTCGATTACGAATTCACGGACTACGTCCGCGCCGACCTGGTGAAGGTGGACATGCTGTTGAACGGCAATCCTGTAGACGCGCTGTCGTTTATCGCGCACCGCGATGAGGCCTACTCGCGCGCCAAGTCGGTTGTCGGGGCGCTTCGAAAGGAGGTGCCCAAGCAGCAGTTCGAGGTACGGATTCAGGCCGCCATCGGCGCGAAAGTTATCGCATCGGAAACGATTAAACCGTTCCGAAAGGACGTGACTGCGAAGTGCTACGGTGGGGACATTACGCGCAAGCGGAAACTGTTGGAGAGGCAAAAGGCGGGAAAGAAGCGGATGAAGAACATCGGCACTGTCGAAGTTCCTCAGGAGGCGTTCCTTTCCGTTCTGAAGGTGACGGAGTGAGACGCCGGCAGGTCGGCGCGGTTCCGTAAAAGCAGTATGGGCCCCGTTTCATCGGGGCCCATACTTGTGTCGTTCCTGATTCGCGTGGGTTCTACTTGCTGATCGTGATCCCCTGGCTCTTCAGGGCTTCGAGAAGTTTCGCCTCGTCGTAGCCGACAAAGCGTGCAACGACCTTGCCTTTGGAGTCGACGATGTAGTTAGTCGGATAGGCGCGCACACCGAACTTGGAGTGGACGTCGTCAGGAGCGAGGACGGCGGGAAAACTGAACTTCGAGTCGGTCCAGTATTCCGAGACTGCATCCGCAGTGTCACCCCGGTCAATGGCCAAGATGGCCAATCCTTGCTGCTTGCCCTTAGTGTAGATTTCCTGCAAGTGCGGCAACTCCGCACGGCAGCCACCTCAGTGGACGAAGAAAAAGTTTACGATGGTTACCTTGTGCTTCTTGAAGACCTCGGAGAGTTTGACCTTCTCTCCGCCGGGCGTGAGAAGCGTGTAGTCGTGCATTTGGGCCCCGACAGGCAGCAGGTCTTTCTCATACTGCGATGGGCCCTGCAAGGGCGCCGCCATCAGGGTCATGCCGGCCAGCACGGTTGTGATTGCGATCATGGGCTTCACCTCCAACAAGTTTGTGGGCTCCCGCCTCCAGTCGGCGCGTGGCCCTATGTGGTAACCAACGTAATCCGCCCGCCGGTAGTTTCCTCATCGGGCGGGAAGTGCCTTCCCGCCGGCGTGTGGAACCGAACCGGAGGGGGAACCGTACGGCATCAGAGGGTCAATCGGCCCGGGGCGAGAGCGCCGGCAGGCGTGGCTGGGGTAAGTGTTAGTCCGGCGCCCCGAGTGAGGCGACTCCTGGAGGGTGTGCGAGCATGCGAATCTGTTTCTTGGCGGCGGCTCTGCTCGGGGTGGTGTCGGCCGTGGCGGACGGGCTGACTCTCGATCAGGCGATCCAGCGGGCAAAGCAGTATAACGGCACCGTGGCGGCGGCGGAAAGGAGCTACCTATCCGCCCGTTCCTCTGTGGCTCAAGCCAACGCCGCTTTTTTCCCGACTGTGTCGCCGCAATACCGCTTCCTCGATTCGGAGCAGACCTTCGCCGGCGGCTTCACCACGGTCGGGCGGCTGACGTTTCACCAGGTCAGCGTCGGTGCAAACTGGCTGGTTCTGGACGGCGGCCAGAGGAACAACAGCCTCCGGCGCAGCCGCCGGCTGGCCCAGGCCAGTAAGAACTCGACGCTGTGGACGCGCAGGCAGGTTCTGTTTACCGTTGTCCGGCAGTTTTACGACGCCCTTCGGTCGCAGGAACTGCTGAAGGTGGCGGATGCCCAGGTGGACCGAGCGCGGCAGACGCTGGAGGTCACGAAGACGCAAGTGGAGGTCGGGGAGGCGGCTGAGAAGGACACTTTGCAGGCAGAGGCCGACCTGGCAAACGCCATTGTGCAACAGATAATTGCGCGCAACCAGGTGACGACGAGCGAAGCCTCATTGAAGGCCACTATCGGCTGGCCGGGGGATGAATCGCTGCCGTCGCTGGAGGTGCCGCCCGCTCCCGAGCGCCTGGTCGTAGCCCGGACATTGGGGGAGGCGGTTGAGAGAGGGCTGGAGAACCGCCCCGACCTGAAGGATTCCCGCAAGCGTCTGGAGGCGGACCGGTTCAACGTGCTGACGGCACAGAGGAATGCCGGGATTGACTGGCAACTCAACGTGAATTACAGCAGGAACTTCGAGCCGGACACGACCCAGAACCGGAACATCACGTTCCTGATGACATATCCACTGTTTGACGCCGGAAGGACACGCGAAACCGTCCGGCAGGTCAGACTCGGCTACGAGTCGAGCGAACTGCTCCTTGCCCAGCAGGTCCGGGACGTGCGGAGCGAGATCGAGAGCGTGTTTTTAACCTGGGAGCAGAACCAGGAGCGGCTGGCCGCCAGCGAGGTCGCCCTGCGGGCGGCCCAGCTCAATTACCAGGCGGCCACTGAGAGCCAGCAGGCGGGCGTTTCAAGTATACTGGACGTGACGAACGCGCAGGTTTCGCTGGTTACGGCGGAAACTAATTACGTTCAGGCGGTGTATGACTTCTATATAGCTGACACGCAGTTGCGGCTTGTGATTGGCGAGCCGCTTCCAGGAGAAGAAGAATGAAGCGCACATACGCGATATTTGCGGTCGTTTTCGCGTTACTGTTTCTATCGCTCTGGTTCCTGCTTCGGGCCCAGAACGGGAGCGGATCGGGCGTTATCTACCGCACTGCCGAAGTTCGGCGCGGCGACGCCACTCGGTCCTTCACCGCCAGCGGTGTCCTCCAGCCGCTAACCACCGTGGACGTGAAGAGCAAGGCCGGAGGTGAGGTCGTGCGTCTGGCGGTGGAGGAGGGAGATTTCGTCCGGAAGGGCGACGTTATTGCCGAGATTGACCCGCGTGACACACGCGCGATTTACGACCAGGCAGTGGCCGACCTTTCCGCCGCCGAGTCCCGGAAGCGGCAGAACGAACTGAGTCTGGAGATGCAGAAGGTTCAGAGCAAGGCTGCCGTTGCCTCGTCCGAATCGTCGCTGCGTTCGGCGAAACTTCGCCTGAAAAACCTGGAGGAGCGGGCCCGAATCCAGCCCGACCTGACACGAGCGAGCATCGCGCAGGCACAGGCCAACTACGATACGGCCGTGCAGGCCCTCGGACAGTTGGAGAAAGTGACCGTCCCGCAGACCCGCGCACAGGTTGAGGGCGACTGCGACAGGACAAAGGCCGACCTGGACGCCTCCAAAGCGAATTACGACCGGCAACAGCAACTGTTCGAGAAGGGGTACGTGAGCCAGTCGGCTGTTGATCAGGCGAAGTCATCTTATCAAGCCGCAGTCGCCTCGAACCGCAACGCCAACGAGCGCCTGCGTACCCTTGAGCAGGACCTCGAGATTCAGATTAATACCGCAAAGGCGCGCATTGCGCAGGCGAAAGCGTCGCTGGACCAGGCGAAGGTGAACGAGGCCGATATCGGCATGTCGGAGCGTGATCTGGAAGACGCCCGCGAAGCGGTGTACCAAGCCGAGGCTTCGCTGGAACAGGCGAAAGCGAACCGTAAGCAAGTGGACCTACGAGCGGCCGAACTGGATGCGGCGGACGCGGCGATCATTCGCAGCCGGGTGGCGATGGACAACGCGAAGGTGCAATTGGACAGCACGACGGTCGTTGCGCCCAGGGACGGAATCGTCATTCAGAAGTACTTGGAGGAGGGCACGATTGTTACGCCGGGAGCTAGTGCGTTCGCCGAGGGCAGCCCGATAGTGCAGATCGCCGACGTGTCGCGCATGTATGTCGAGGTGTATGTGGACGAGGCGGACGTCGGCATGGTTCAGGTCGGGCAGACTGTTCGGGTCGCTCTCGAGTCGAATCCCGGGATGCCGCTGAACGGGACCGTGTCGCGGATCAACCCGTCGGCGGTTGCGACGGGCGGTCTCACCCAGGTCAAAGTCCGCGTGGAGGTGGAGACGCCGAGCGCGGACGCGGAGGGCGGCGAGCGGCCGCGCCGTGGGCCGGGCGGCGGCTCGGGCGAAGGCAGGGACCCCTCCGGCATGCGCGGGCAGGGTGGCGGCGGATTTCAGATGACCCCCGAAATGCGCGAGCGGATGCGCTCGGGGGACTTTCAGATGACCCCCGAGATGCGCGAGCGGATGGGCTCCATGGGAGGCCGCCGGCGCGGCGGTTCGGGACCGGTCAAACTGATGCCCGGTCTCAATGCAAGTTGCGAATTCATCATAAGCGAGACAACAGACGTCCTTGTGATTCCCGCTAATGCGATCCAGCGCGACGGCGAACAGACCTACGTAGAAGTGATGGTCGAAAAAGACAAGCCGGTGCGGCGCGACGTTGAGGTCGGCGCAAGGGGCGACACGATGATCGAGATCGTTGAAGGTCTTGAAGAGGGTGAAATCGTGGTAACGAGTAAGATTGACCGCAAGCAGATTGAGGAGCAAGACCGGCGTATGGAGGAAGCTGCGCAGCAGCGGAACCCGTTCTCCGGCGGCACAAGGACGAGAGGCAGATGACGATATTCGATAGTATTCGCAGCGCACTGACCGCGATCACGGCCAACAAACTGCGCTCGGCGCTTACAACGCTGGGCGTTATCATCGGTGTCGGTTCGGTGATTGCCATGATCGGGATCGCCGAGGGAACAAAGAAGCAGGCGTTGGACCAGTTGGACGCGCTGGGCAGCAACCTGATAGTCGTTTTCCCAAACTGGGGCAGGCACGGTATGCGCTCGGGTGGCGACGAGCCGGAGACGCTGAAGCCGGAGGACGTCGAGTTGATTCGGCGCTCGGTGCCGACGGCCAGCGACGTGAGCGGCGAAGTCCGCACGCGCGTTCAGGTGAAGTACGGCAATCAGAACGAGCGCTCGCAGATCACCGGCGGGCTGCCCGAAATACAGGTGATCCGGAACGTGAAACTGAAAGAGGGCCGGTTCTTTACGGAAGAGGAGAACGAGGACTCGGCCAAGGTCGCGGTGCTGGGCTACGACATCTACGAGCGTCTCTTCGGGGACGGGTCGGCCGTCGGGGCCAGGGTCAGAATCAATAACCAAGACTTCGAGGTCATCGGCGTGGCGGCTTTCAAGGGCGGCCAGGGCTATATGAATCCTGACGACATGATTTATTTGCCGATCAATACGGCTCAGACTCGCATCCGGCGCAGAAACAGCCTTAGCGGCATCGTCATCCGGGCCGAGGACAGCGGCGTGATGAACTACACGCTCGCAGAGGTGCAGTCCACGCTTAGGGAAGTCCGCCAGGACGCGAGCGGCGAGGACCTGTTCCGCGCTTTCAACCAGGGCGAACTCATAGAAACGGCAGAGGAACAGTCGCGTGTTCTGAGCCTTCTGTTGGGCGGCGTGGCAAGCGTGTCGCTATTGGTGGGCGGCATCGGCATCATGAACATAATGCTGGTGAGCGTAACCGAGCGCACGAAGGAGATCGGACTTCGAAAAGCGGTCGGCGCAAAACGGGACGACGTTCTAAGCCAGTTCCTTTTGGAGAGCGTGATGCTCTGTTTGGCCGGCGGGCTCGCCGGCGTGGCGCTTGGCGTGTTCGCCGTGAAGTTTGTGGCCGGGCTCATGGGCGTGCCGCCGGTCGTTTCGATTCCCGGCATCACCATCGCATTTGCCTTCGCGGCGCTGGTCGGTATCTTCTTCGGCTTTTATCCGGCCTACGTGGCGAGCAAACTGCAGCCGATAGACGCGTTGCGGACCGAATAAGCGAAATGGAACAGGGAAACGGGCAGCCGCTGATCCGGGTTCGGGGCGTGGGAAAGGACTACCATATGGGCAAGGTCGTGGTCCATGCCCTGCGCGACGTGACGTTGGAGATCGAGGCCGGCGAGTTTGTGGCGATCATGGGACCTTCCGGTTCCGGCAAGTCCACGTTCATGAACATTCTGGGTTGCCTCGACCGGCCTACGTCCGGGGAGTACGCATTCGAGGGACACCTCGTGAAGGACCTGAGCGACGATCAACTGGCCGGCATCAGGAACAAGAAGATCGGGTTCGTCTTTCAGACCTTCAATCTGCTGGCGCGCACGTCGGCGCTGAAGAACGTGGAGCTTCCGCTTATTTACGCCGGAGGGGGCAACCGCACCGAGCGCGCCAAGCGTGCCCTGGAGCGTGTAGGGCTTCAGCAGCGGATGACGCACCGGCCGAATGAACTTTCCGGCGGAGAGCAGCAGCGAGTTGCCATCGGCCGGGCGGTTGTGAACGATCCTCTGCTGATCCTGGCCGATGAGCCGACCGGCAACCTTGACACCCGAACGGGCGAAGAGATACTGGTCCTGTTTCAGCAACTGAACCGGGAGGGCCAGACAGTGATCGTGGTGACCCACGAGGCGCACGTGGCCCAGCACTGCAAGCGGATCATCCGCTTTCGCGACGGAAGGGTGGCCGGCGACGAGCCGGTCGAGGAGCAGTTGGACGCGCGGGAGGTGCTTGCCGAGATGGGCGCGCCACAAGAAGAACGGGAAGAGACCGCCGAGGTCTGAACGGCCGGTGCGGAACCCCTTCCCCGTTTCGCTCCGCTCAAGCTACGTTTCTGAGCATAGAAGTAAACCCGAAGCCGGCGCTCGCGCCGCATATCGCCTCCCGGGACTGGCCGAGCGATGCTTCCGCGTTCCCGCCACGGACTCGGGCCTTGCCGGAGGATCCCCGTATTGCCAGGTCTCGGGCTTCCCACGTTCGGGGCTCGTGCGGGTAGCGGCTTGGGGTGGGGAGGCGG
>JADFGT010000002.1 GCA_022567555.1 Armatimonadota bacterium
TTCAACCGCGACCTCGGCAACGTGCGGATGGTCTTGATTCTTTCACCCACGTGAGGGGTGTGCCTGCAAGGCGCCCGTGTGGTGCAAGAACAGGTCCTCAACAAGATAGGCAGCAACAAACTGAAGGTGTCTGTCGTGTGGACGCCCGTGCTCGGCGGCGACAATAGACGCGCGGCACAAGACGCTGTGAAACTGGTCCCCGACAAAAGGGCAACACACTATTGGGACGCCGACAAGAGTCTCGGACTCAGTTATGGGAAGATCGTCGAGTTGCCCCGCGGAGGCAAACTCGCGTGGGACATCTACTTCGTGCATGACGGAAAGGCCGAGTGGAAAGACGGCCCGCCCAAGCCCGACTATTGGATGCACCAGTTGGGAAGGGACGAGCGCCGCCTGGACGGCGACAAACTGCGCGAGGCCGTGCAGAAGATAATGAAGGCCGGGAGTTAACGTACCGACGACCTACAGCAACCTGAACTTCCGCTCCCGTGTCGTCGCGCGGTCGAGGAAACCGGTCTCCGGCCGCGTGTCCTGCAACAGAGCGGGGGCCGGCTCGCCCGAGCCCTCCACGTCGGCGCCGATTCGCCACACCTTATCAGAAAGCGCTTTAGCCTTAGCGACCGTCAGGTCCGGTTTGTAAGCCTTCTCCAGTTCCGCAAGCATTCGCTCCTCCGCCTCCGGCGTGCCGCCGACGACGGCGTAACGGGAACCCGCGTCGAAATCCCCGTCATAACGCAGCGTAAAGAACAGGTCATCCTCCGGCGCGTCGTTCATCTCCGCGAACAGCGCGCACATGACGAACGGCGCGGCCGTGATGTCGCCGTGCGCCCGCCGCAGCGGATTGCTCAACGCAAACCCGACGACGCGCTGAATCGTCACGTCCTCTTCGCTTCGCGCGAAGCCCTCCTGATGCGCGAAGTCAACTGCCGTCAGCCGCAAAGACTCAACGTCCGCCTGCTGCCCCAGCGCGGCGAACATCAGCCGGTCATAGACCTCATGAACCTTCCGAACTTGCCGGCGATACGTATGCAGCAGCGTCCCCGCATTAATCGAAATGCCGACAACGGGCGACCCGCCGCGCAGGCGGTTCTCTATGTATTGCGCCCTCTGGCTAATGCTCTCCTGCCAGTCGTAAGGGCTTATCACGCCGTCGCCACCTCGCGAATCGCTTTCTTCAGTTCCGTTTCGGGAACGGCAGAGATGCCCTTTGCGGTCAACGTCTTCGCCACGGGCGGTATGTGTTCGAGCCCGCCGGTCGCCGTGTCCAGCTGCGCGGCGATGTCCAACATAGTCAGCCCGTCGCGCAGCACGTCATTGAGCGAACGCTTGTCAAAAGGCCCCTTGGCGCGCGAAACAAAATCGAACACGCCCCTAATGCGCTCCGCGCCGGAGCCCGCCGCGCCGAAGTCGCCGCTCTCGAACCGCGCGCCCATCGCGTCATAAAAATAGATGCCGAAGTCGCCGGTGCGCGGGTCGCGCGCGCTGACGACGGGCAGAAAAATCCCGATGCCCTCCAACGTCGCCGGCAAGTTCCCCGCCAGCGCGCGGCTGACTTCCTGCAACTTCCCTTCCAAACTCATCTCTTGGAGCTGCGTTCGGGCGTAGTATTTGAAAGCGTGTTTCAGGTAGCGAACGATCTCCACGCTTCTGGCGAATGAGCCGGAGATGGCAATGAGCGTGGTGTCGTCGAGCGACAAGACCTTTTCGGCCTTGTCATACATGATGAAGTTCGCCGCTGTGGCGCGCCGGTCGCCCAAGTTCAGGATCCCTTTGTCGAAGCGCAGGGCGAGCACCGTCGTGCCGCGCACTTCCTTCGTTCCCGCCGGTGCAATCTTCAGGCACCCGGGAAAGCCCACGAGGTCGGCGAACGAGCGCGTCCTGTTCTCGATCATCGCTGCTACGATTGTAGCCCGCTCGGCGTCCGCCCGCCCCAGTCGCGGGGCGCCGACTCCTCCAACGCCCGAACGACCGAACCTCCGAACGACCGAACTTCCGAACGCCGAACGCCCGATCTGCCGCGTATGCCCCGACAGCGCAGGCTACGACCCCTTGAACTTAGACGCGTACCCCGTGAACTCCACGCTTACCCGAGGCCGGTTCTCATCGCGCTCCCAGCCGACGTCCGGACGCTCGACGTTCTCGCGCACCGACTCCAGCATTACGCCTACGATCTTGTCGCTCGGGTGCTCTTTTCGCAGTCGCTCGGCCAGGGGCAGCGCGTCCTCCCACTTGCGCCGCTCAATCAAGACGCGCAGAAGCATCATGCTGACCTCGAACTGGCCCTCCCAAATCGCCAGCGACTCCTTGAAGCGGACCTCGGCGTTCGGCAGATCGCCCATCTGCCCGTAGGCGACACCGGCCAGGGCGTGCGCTTCGGCGTCCCCTCCGTACCTCTCCAGATACGGAAGCAGAGTATCGAGCCCGGCCGAAGACTCCTCGGCTGCGAGGAGGGCCCGCGCCTGCCCCAGGGTGCGCTCTCGCTTACGCCCGGCCACCGTTACTCCTTTCGACGACCCGCACGCATGCGCCGTGTCGTCACATATAATGTACGATATAAGCGGTCCTCGGGGCCCCTATGAGGGGCAGCAGGGGGTTAGAAGATGATTTGCTGGATTGCCGCGCTTGCGGCGCTCACCGCCCAAGGCCCGGCCGATCCGTCGGCCGACCCGCGCTTGGCGACGCCTGTCACCTACTCGACGGCGGGCGAGACGCTCTCGAAAACCATGGCCGGTCTGGGGAAACCCGCCGGTGTGAAATTGGAGGTCGCCAAGGGATACGACCAAGACTTCCTGGTCCTGCGGGCCTCCGGCGTGCCGCTTGGCGAAACCATGCGGAAGGTAGCCGACCACTTCGAACTTGAATGGCGGGTTTACGGCGAGGGCTACCTTCTGATCCAGACCTCCGAAGCGAAGAAGGCCGAGGAAGAGGCACTGAAAGAGCAGTTCCTCAGGCCGTACGTCGAGATGCAGAAGAAACTGAAGGAGAAACTGGCCGGACCGAAGCCGGACCTCGAAGCGGCCAAAGAGGATCTGGAGCGGATGCGGGAGGGCACACGTCCGGACATCGCGACAGATATGCGAGCCTACCAGTCGTGGGGCGAGCGCTTCGGCGAACTTACCAACATAGCCAATCCAGGTTATTGGGTCGCCATGGCGCTCGTGTCGGACCTCGACCCCGATCTGTTTATCGAGCTGGACGACTGGGGCACGATCGTCTTCTCCACCGCGCCCACGCGGACACAGCGGCGTATGCCGAACGTGGACCCGGACCTGCTGCAAGGGTTCATCGAGGCGGCTCTGAAAGGGTACGCCGAACTGCAGCGCCGGCGCGCCGACTATCCCGACCCGCGACCGGCCGCAGTGCACGTCCGCCTGCGGATGGTCTCGGCAGGCGGAAACTTCCATGCACACACCCACCTGCTCGACGAGAATGGCGAGGTCATTTCGCTGACTCTGTCGCGCGACTTCTCTTTCCAGGTGACACGGCCGCGCGGCAACGCCGACCTAAATGACCGCACTCCCAAAGGAACGAACCTCGACAAGGAGGTCGCCCTGGAGGGTCCGTTCTCCTACATGATTGATGGGTCCGCGCAACGCGATCCAGACAAGATGGCGGAGGCGATGACGTTCATCTTCAGCCGCATGGCGCAACTCGACAAGCATGAACCGCTGCGGTGGTCGTTCGGAGGACTGATGCTGCAAATCGCGGACAAAGCGGATGTCAACTTCATCTCGGATTTGCACGATGAGATGTTCACAGCGCCGGGCGGAATGGTGGGGAAAACCGCCCGAGACCGGCTGGCGACCTTCGGCAACGCCGCGAACTGCAAACTGAACGAGGACGGCGGATGGGTGGCGCTCTCCCACATGGAGCGCGCGCTTGCACGCGCGAAACAGGTACCGCGCAAGCTCATACGCCAGATCAAGGAGTGGGGCCGCGCGCACGGTACGCTGACGCTCGACGAGGCGGGGTGGGTCGCGCTGCAACTGACGAACCTGCAGTTGGGAAACCAGATTCTCTCGTTCGCTGCCGACATGCACGTCATTGGGCCGCGGTCTAACAACGTCTTCAATGACAAGCCTCATGTGCAGGTCCTGCGGCTCTGGGCGTTACTCTCGAGCCGCAACAAGGCCGCGCTGTTGAACGACGGCTCGCTTCAGGTTGGGTCCATGCCGCCGGCCGCGCGGCAGCAACTGTGGCGGTGCCTGCTGACGCCGGGGGGAATCACGTTCAGCCGGCCCTATCCCGGCAGGCGCGACATGAGCCCGACCCAGGTGTTCCCGAACGGCCTGCCGCCTAACGCCGTGATCACAGCGGAACTGGACGAGGAGTGGGTGTTGCTCGTCAAGCAGCGGGTCGAAGGCTTGGACCTCTTCATGCCCGTCACGATGCCCCTCGAGCGGCTCGCTCGTATGGGCCGCGACCCTGAGCAAGCCTTCGACATGAGCGCCGTGCGATTCGGCAAGAGCCTGGAGATCACCGTGCGGGTCCCTGAAACAGGCTGGACGGCCGACCTCAACGACCCGGTATTCGACATGTCGAAACCTGCTGTACCCTGGAGCCAGATGCCGGACGAAGTGAAGGAACGGTTCGAGGAACTCCGGAAGGGTTCGGGCGGCCCGCCGCCGCCGCCGGAGGCCGCGCCGTGATAGCGCTGTTGGCGGCCTGCCTGGCCCTCTCTTCCGCCCAAAGCCCAGCCGACCTGAAGGCCGACGTGCGCTTGGCGACGCCGGTCACCGTGCGGGCGGACGCCGAGATGGTCGGCTCGCTGCTCGAACGCCTCTCCGAGCGCCTCGACGTTCCGCTGAAAGTTCAGCCGAGAATCGAGCAGGACCTGATCGTCATCTACGCCGCAAACCGCCCCGCGCACGAGATACTTACGGTGATCGCCGAACACTTCGGATGGGAATGGCAGGAAGAGGAGGAAGGCTATCGCCTGATCCAAACACCCGACGCGCGGAGAGAGGAAGAACGCCAACTGCGCGAACTGATCCTTGAGCCGTATCTAAAGATCGGAGAAGGTGCGAAGAAGGCGCTGAACGTCTCCGAATCCGAGCGCGAGAGACTCCGCAACAGGGCACAGGAAATCGGCAAGCGGCTGGGCCAACTTCCCGACTGGGAGGAGCTGGAGACCTGGATGCCCGAATATGAGGAGTGGTCCAGGCTGCGGCGCGATCTTCGCGAGATGATCTTGAAGATCAGTCCGACCTGGATGTTAGTGAACACGGTTCTGGCTGAGATGACACCCGACGACTGGCTTGCGCTCGACCGGCAAAACAGACTCGTGTTCTCCCTGAAACCTACCGTCTGGCAGCGGCCATTCAGCGGAAATGCGCGAGCCGCCGCAATGGAACTAATTCAAGAAGCGGCCGCGGTCGCGAACGCGCCTGACCCGATTGCCGCGCCAAGCCGTGGCTTCTTCAGCGTCCAAGCAGACCGGGAGTTCGGGCCGGAGGACGTCGCAACGGTTCGCCTCATTGTCTCGAACGTCGGATCAGGGCCGCGCCACAAGGGCGACCGCATCCTCTTGAGAAACAGCGTTGCTCTAATCAGCATAGACGGCAGCATCTTGGCAACGGACCGCGTCTTCAATTGGCTCACCGACCCGCGCCCCCCGTTCAACCCGAGCGCGGTCAAGAAGCCGCCCGACCACCCACGAATGACGGAGCCGCTATCGCCTTCGCCGGGCCTGCGGCACGCGAACGGCCTCTCGCCCGTGCGAAACGGCTTCTCCGTCGCGAGCGATGAGTCCAGAACGGGGTTCCTTCAAGTGGGCTCGAAGACTGATGTCTATTCGGACCTTCCGCGTCTGCTGAACGAGGTGGCAGTGTCCGCGGGAATCTGCGTCATAGCGGATCGGTACGACACGGGTCCTAACCCAATATGTCCCATTGAAACGCGCACGCTCGGCATAGCCCTCGGCAGCGTCGCCTATCGGGGCAGATATGAATGGGAGTTCGACGGGACCTGGGCGCGGTTCCGGACGGACGGCTGGCCATTGGACCGTGCATGCACCTTCCCCAGAAAGACGCTCTTCGCCTTTCGGGACAGGGTCATCGGCAACGAGGGATACACGCTGGACGACCTCGCCTCCCTCGCCTCGGCCGTCACCGACCGACAGGCAACATCAAACGCCGTCGGGCGCGTGCTCACTTACGACTGGTACGTGATCGTCGGGAGAGGCGGCGGCATGCTGTATCTTCTGCGCGCGTGGGCGCAACTCGGCGAAGCGCAGAAGCAGGCGTTGCTCCGTGGGGGGCCGCTGGTGTATGGCACGCTCTCTCCGGGCGCAAAGCGCATGCTGGAAGAAGCGATCTATCGTCTTGACCGCGCGCAGGTCGCGGATATAGGCCTCCTGTTTCAGGAAGACGACCCGGACCTGGACTGGTTGAGGGAGAACTGGCGGTACGACCCGCTGCAGCGGGGACGCCCGGAAGACGAAATCACACAACTGCTCCCGAACGGGGTCCCGCAGGACACGGAGATACGTCTTCGGACAACCGTCGGACCCGCAATCTGGATGATGGACAACTGGGGACGCCTTCATCTGCGTGGACTGGCCGGGGCCGCATCATGGCTTTACTACAACGAACGGAACACGGACTCCTGGGCCCTCCGCTACACGTTCCGGCCGGCCGAACGCAGGCGGCACTTCTTCACGATCACTCCTGGGCGCTCCGCGATGCGCGGCGCCGGACTCGTGACTGCAAAGGCACTGGCGGCAAGCCCGTTCGCCGCGCTCAGCGGGCTGCCGGAGGAACTGCGCAAAGAGCTTGAACGCTTAAAAGAGGAGATCCGCCGCCGCGCAGGGGGCGAACCGCCGCCTAAAATGGAGATGACACCATGACAATCCCGATTCTGTTCCTAACCGCGCTGCTCGCGCAGCAGGGCCCCGCCGACCTGTCGGCAGACGACCGGCTCGCCGACCCGATAACCGTCCGCGCGGACGTCGAGCCGGTCGAGTCCCTGGCGAAGCGGCTCGGGGAGCAACTCGAAGTTCCCTTGAAGGTCTCACCCCGCATCGGGCAAGACCTCGTCATCCTTTACGCAAAAGACCGCCCGGCGCACGAGGTCCTCTCCGTAATCGCCGAGCACTTCGGCTGGGAGTGGCGCAAAGAGGGCGACGGTTATCGCCTCGTGCAAACGTCCGCCGCCCAAAAGACAGAGAAGCGACTGCTGGAAGAGGCGATCCTAAAACCGATGCTGGCCTCGCAGGAGGAGGCCCGCAAGAGCCTCGCGGAGGCGGCGAAACTGGACCGCCGAGAGGCGGAAAGGCGAATCGCCGAGATTGACGGAGAACTGGAGCAACTCGACATATTAGACGAGTCGGAAACCACTTGGGAGACCTACAGGACATTAAGGAGGGAGCAGTCCGCACTCGAAGAGAAACTGAATCCGTACAACCTGTTTGCAAGAACGGTCTTCGCGTCGCTCAGCCGTTCGCAACTGCTCGAACTGGACAACCGCACGAGGATCGTCCTCTCCACGCGTCCCACAGCGGCACAGAGGCCGTCGGGCAACCAGGGCCGCCGTGCCGCGCAGAACTTAGTCACCGAACTCATGAGGGCCCAGAGGGAGTATCTGGAGGGCGGCGGGCAGCCCGGTGTGCCGCCGGAGGACATCGTATTGCCCATGGGCATCAACCGGCCCTTTGCGCCCCAGGAGGTCGCGGCGGTGAGGGTCGTCTTCAAGGCGGAGTCCGGGATGTTCGGCGGATTCATGGGGGGCGGCGACGTGGACGCTCGCGTGGCCGTCCTCGGAGTGCAGGGCGACCTACTGGCGAATGAGTCTGTAAGTATCGGGGATTCGATGCGGTGGCTCGCCTACATCGAAGCGACCGCCGAGGGCGGCGCGCAGAAACCGCGGGAGACGCCCCAGCGGCAGCCGCGAGGCCGCCTCGACCAGCGGCTTCAGATGACGAGCGCCCTGCGCGAGGCGATAGTGTCCATGGCGATGGATGACCCGGAGGCCGGTTTCCGGATGTTCGCCGGCTTCTACAAAGTCGGCTCTACTGTGGACCTCCTCGCGCCGATCGGGCGAATCTATGCCGAATTGGCGAACGCGGCGAACTTTGCGGTCATCGCCGACATTTACGACTCGCACTTCATGGACGTGTTTCTTGAGGGAGGCCCTGCTGGGAGTACCGCCGCCGGGATCCTCGATTCGATTACCGCGCGATCGGGCGCGCAATGGAGTTTCGACGATACGTGGGTGAAGGTTCGCACCGAGGACTGGGCGCTCGCCCGCGCCGGCACCGTGCCGCGCAAACTGCTGTTCCCCGCTCGCGACCTGTCGCTGCGGCAGGCGGGGATGACCCTGGATCAGACGGCGGCCCTCGTGTCCAGACTGACCGACCGCCAGGCAGAGTCGCAGATTTTCTTCCTTGCCTTGGGCCCGTTCGGATCCATGTCAGGCTTCCCGGGGGACCGAGTGAGCGTTTACGCCTACCGGATGTGGCACAACCTCTTGCCTCACCAGCGTGACGCGCTGATGGCGGGCCGCTCCCTGGCCTTCGGAGGCACGAACCTTTCGGCCAGGTCGAACCTTGCCGAGTACCTGTACCGCGCCGACGAAAGCGAGTTTGGTGCCGACATGATGATGTCCATGATGTTCGAAGATGACTCCCCGACGGAGATGTTCGGGGCCCCTTCAGAAGACGAGGACCCGGCGAGGGACACCGAGATCACCCAACTTCTCCCCCAAGGCCCGGCGGCCGACTCCCTAATCGAACTCCAATACTCCGAGAAGGCGGGCGTCGCGTCCCTGCTCAAATTCGGGGACGTCGAGATGCCCACATCCTTCTCCGTCTCCTTGTTCGTCTCCATGCGACGGATGTCCGAGGACCCCGAAATGGGCGGCGAGATGGGCTTCGTTGTGGACCGAGTGAAGCCGGCGCTCGTACAGACCTATCGGTTCACATTCCGCCTGCGGCCGGGCCTGGACCGCGAGTTCGGCGCGATCGGTCTGTCCTCCAACCCGTCGGTCCGCTTCGGCCCGGTCAGCGCGCTTCCGCCCGAGATACTTCAGAAAATCAAAGAGATTGAAGAGAGGATCGGCTCCCGATCCCCGCCCCCGCGCACCGGCGATTAGAGGGTATAGTTCAATCCCGTGGTCGGACACGGGCACCCAGGCCAAATTGAAGCGGTGAAGACGCCGGACGTGCCGGCGTCTTTCGCTTTTTTGCGCCCTTTCACGCCGATTTTGCGTAAAACTCGCGGTCCGCAATCCCTCACCTCTCGCAGAGGTGAGGGATGCGAAGCCGGCCGCCGGCCCCAATGCAACACGCCACAGGAGGAATCAGACGGATGACCCCAACGCAAGTGCAGGAGAGACAAAGGAAGGGCATGGGCCCGCAGGACGCGATCTCGTTCGCGCAGGAACATGACGCGCAGATGGTGGACTTGCGCTTCACCGACCTGCCGGGCACATGGCAGCATTTCTCGATCCCGGCGAGCGGACTGACCGAAGAGCTGTTCGAAGAAGGAATCGGCTTCGACGCCTCGAGCATTCGCGGCTTCCAAACGATCCAGGAGTCGGACATGCTGCTGGTGCCCGACTCCGGAACGATCTTCATGGACCCGTTCACCGACGTGCCCACCGCCGTCCTCATCTGCAACATCGAGGACCCGCTGACGCGCGAGCCGTACTCCCGCGACCCCCGCTACATCGCGCAAAAGGCGGAGCAGTACCTCCGGCAGGCCGGCGTGGCCGACACAGTGTTCATGGGGCCGGAAGCGGAGTTCTATCTGTTCAGCGACATCCGCTATTCCAACGAGGCGAACGCCGCCGGTTACACCCTCGACAGCGACGAAGGCTATTGGAAGACGGGCGCAAACGAGAGCCCCAACCTGGGCTACAAACTGCGGCCCAAACAGGGCTACTTCCCTTGCCCGCCCAGCGACACCCTGCAAAACGTCCGCACCGACATGGTCCAGAAACTGATTGACGCGGGTGTGCCGGTCGAAGTCCACCATCACGAGGTCGGCGGCGCGGGCCAGTGCGAGATTGACATCCGCTACGATGAGCTCGCCCGCGTGGCCGACAAGCTGCAGATGTTCAAATACATCATCAGGAACACGGCCATCGAATATGGGCTCACGGCCACCTTTATGCCGAAGCCGCTATACGGCGACAACGGCAGCGGCATGCACGTTCACGTAAGCCTGTGGAAGAGCGACCAGAACCTGATGTACGACGAAAACGGGTACGCGGGAATCAGCGACCTGGCGCGGTTCTTCATCGGCGGCCTCCTGGCCCACGCGCCGGCGCTGCTCGCGTTCACCAACCCGACGACGAACAGTTTTCGCCGCCTGGTGCCCGGCTTCGAAGCGCCGATAAACCTTGTCTATAGCCAGCGCAACCGCTCGGCCTGCGTTCGGGTGCCGATGTACAGCAAGAACCCAGAAACCAAGCGGATCGAGTTCCGCGCGCCGGACCCGAGCTGCAACCCGTATCTGGCTTTCGCCGCGATCCTGATGGCGGGCCTGGACGGCATAGAGAATCGGACCGAGCCGCCGAAGCCGCTTGACAAAGACCTGTACGATCTGCCGCCGGACGAGATGGCCAAGGTCCCGCAAACGCCCGGCTCCCTCCGCGCGGTCCTCGATGCGCTCCGGGCCGACCATAACTGGCTGCTGAAGGGCGACGTGTTCACCGAGGACACCCTGGAGCACTATATCAACTACAAGATGAAGAACGAGGTGGAGGCCGTGGCCGTCCGGCCGCATCCATACGAGTTCTATCTCTATTTCGACATCTGAGCGGACGGCAGGGTGGCCCGCGGAGTACGTACTGGCGCCCCTGGAGTACGTGCTGGAGCCTCTGGAGTACGTACTGGAGCCCCTGGAGTACGTGACGGAGCCCCGGAATCACGTGAACTGGCCCCTGGTTCACGGCCGTTCGTGGACAAGTTGGCCTGCGGAGAAACGAGTCCCGGCGCGATGGTGAATCGCCAACATGTCCACGGCACACGGTCTTGACTTCACTCACGCCGGGCACCCGGCGAACTCCCGTCTCTCATGGGACAGGATAAACTTTCACGCCCCCCAGGAAAAACGCGATTGCGACTCTTTTCCCGTCTTGCGAGAACGTGAGGGCTCGTATCGAATAGTACGAGCCCGCTCCCGTTCCGTATATGCGCGCATTCTTGCGGGTTTTCGTTGAAATCAACCCTACCCGGTCCAAAGTCGTGCCTGCCGCTACGTATTTCCCATCGGGCGAAAACGCCAGCAAGACGACCGAATCATCGAGCGAGAGACCCGTCGTCAACCTTGCCGCTTGCTTGCCCGTCGCAGTACTAAAGAGAAGAATGGGCGAATCGGCGTCGCTGGTGACCGCAAGCAGTTGACCGTCAGCAGACAATGCCAAGCCGCCGAAACTCCCGACCGTCAGGGTGCGCCGGAGCCGCGCGGTACCCGGATCGTACAGACTAACCTTCCCACCGGGCAGGCCGATCGCCACCATGTCGCCTGCGGCGGAAAGCGCAACCGGTCCAAACCGTCTGCCAGCGAATATGACATCGTCGGGGTACTTCACTAGTTGATACACATCATCGCTTCCGCGCGGTTGCATCACGGCGAACACACTGCCTCCCGCCTCTCCGATCCATGTCACCCTGCCCTTCTGAAACACCCGCTTCGCTACGTCGCCGGATGCGGCGTCCCGAATCGCAACTGACCCGTCTGCGTGCAACGTGAATACTTGACCGGAGCCTGTAACGGCGTAGCCCCTAACCTCCCGCCCGGCGATCATGCGAGAAACCGGGCGCTTGCTCGCCAGATCCCATGTCACGAGTTCGCCGGAAACGGTGCCAATCGTCAACCGCTTCGCGTTGGGGCTGAACCGCAGATACTTTACGGCCTCAGTTCGGCTATAAGGCAGTTCTGCAAGGGGCTTCTCGGCCTGGTTGCCGGACACCACGACACAGATCGTCAAGGCCAACGATATCATGATTGACCCTCCTGACTGAGATTCTGCACACTACCGGCTAACATCAACGCACCTCCCATTCGCTTTCCTCACTATCAGGGACCATTCTCAGGCGTAGGTGTCGGCGACGAGACAAGGCGTAGATCCACGGGCATCGTGGCGCTTCCCGCAGTTGCGTTTCTGACCGTTCGCTCCACCGGGTCCCCAAAGGGCCTATTCGCGGGAACCGCCGAGTCAGAGTGCCGTATTCTCACCGCGTCGTGCGGAAACTGTGGGTCCGGCGGATTCGGTGGATCGGGTTGCTTCTTGATGGGCGGAACACCCCCCAGGCTTGGCAAAGCATCCTCCTCCAGCGCGAGCGCGGCTCCGAAGTATGGGGCGCCCGTGTTCCTCGCCCGAAGGTTGAAAGCCACGTATCTTACGAGGTTGTGCGTGTTGTAGAGTCGTACGCGATACCGTGCGTTCACCCCGAAAAGGCCTCTGTTTCCGGTCGGGGCTGTCGGATCGTCATCGTCTACCTTGGGATAGCCGAACGGATCGGCAGCCTCGCCCTGCCACGCGAACACCTGCTGGTCCTTCCCGCCAGACTCGCAGATCGAAGCGTGGTACTGGTTTGCGGGCTCAATCAGTTGACCGGCGTCCCAAATCGCTGCGAAGGCGAGCAACTCGCTGAACGGCCACCAGCCTCGGATGTGGTCCGGCAGCAGACATTGATTGTACGGCTGTCCGAAGTCACTGTCCTTCGTTACAATCGTGCGGAGGTCGAGCACTTGTCCGGCGGTGCCTGTGACTGTGAACTCATGTATGGCCGTAACCGTCTCGTTGTTTGCGATCTGGTGGTTGCCGAGACCGACATCCGAAGAGGCGTTGATGCTCGTGCCTGTGTGGTATCCCGCTTCTGTGATAGTTCCGAACAACTGCGCCTTCGCCAGGCACCGCCCTCTGTCACGCAGTTTTGGAAACGCAGGCGGAGCCGGGGCAAGTGATCGGTGGTCGGTAAGGGTCGCGGTACCGGAGCCTGTGCGGAGCAAGATCCAAACCGTCCAGGGGGCTAAGCCTCCCATATTGTTGACGTGCCAGAGGAAAACGCGCAACGGCAGCACTCCGCCCGCAGGGATCGGGATGCTGCATCTGTACAGTTGACCCACGCTGTGGGGGTATCCCGCCCATGCGTTCGAGTCAATCTTCTCGGGCGCGTCGCTGACGACGAGATACCGCGAGTCAACGGACGCCGCGTCCTCCAGATCGGTGTCGGCAACTCGATCCTGATTGCCCGGTACGAAATCTCCCTGCTCGCAACCAATGTCAGATTGTCTCCTCTACAGGCTTAGACGCCCGTGTTGCATCGCCGTGTCTCCCTTTCTTTGCTCACCCGCGAGGCGGAGGGGCTTCGTCCGCACACGTCGCCGATGGACCCGGCCGGTGAGGCGGGCATACAGGTCGTATTCCGCCGCGTCCTCGACGGCCGCCTCGACGATGTCGCCCGGCGCCGCCTCGCCCTCAACGAAAACGAGCCCGTCAATCTCCGGCGCGTCGCGGAAGGAGCGGCCGGCAAGCGAAATCCGATTGACGATTGACGATTGACGGCCGCAAGCGCCCGGTTCGGTCTCGTCGTCAATCGTCAATCGGCTATCGTCAATCGAGACCGGCCCCTCGACCAGCACCTCCAGAGTCCTTCCGACCCAAGACCGGTTCTTCTCCAACGAGATTCCCTGCTGCTCGATCATCAGCCGTTCGTATCGCCCGGCCTTCACCTTCGCCGGGACCTGGCCGGCCATGTCATGACTCGGCGTTCCCGGCTCGCGCGAGTAGATGAAAGCCCCGACCCGGTCCAGACGCGCCTGCCGGATGAAGTCAAGCATGTAATCGAAATGCGCCTCGGCCTCCCCCGGGAAACCGACGATGAACGTTGTTCGTATCGCCACATCCGGCATGGCGACACGCAGCGTTTCAATCAGGCGCAGATACTTGTCGCCGTCTCCGGGCCTCTTCATCGCCCTGAGAATCTCGCGGTGGGCGTGCTGCAGCGGGATGTCAATGTATGGGAGCACCTTCGGCAGCGCCGCCATCGTCTCGATGACTTCGCCGGTCAGCCGGCTGGGGTAGCAGTAGAGCAGGCGAATCCAATCGAGGCCCTCGACGTCGTTCAGTTCGCGCAGCAGCCGGGGCAGTATGAACTTGCCGTACAAATCGTGGCCGTACTGCGTGACGTCCTGCGCGATCAGGTTTATCTCGCGCGCGCCCGTGCGGGACAGATGCCGCGCCTCCGCCAATATGCGCTCTACCGGCTTGCTCACGTGAGGGCCCCGGAAACTCGGGATCGTGCAGAAGGTGCACTTGTGATTGCACCCTTCGCTTACCTTCAGGTAGGCGCTCCACGGCGCGCCGGTTCGTGCGCGCGTTGACACATTCGCCCATCGGTGGTGGGGAGGAGATACGGAGACGATAGGCGATTCGCGATCGGCGATTGAAGACTCCTTCCCATCGGCAGTCGCCAGTCGGCTGTCGACAGTCGTTGCTACGATTTCGGCAAACCGCGCCATCTGTCCAACGCCCACATAGGCATCGGCGCCGGGCGCGAGCTTCGCGAGTTCGCGGCCGTACCGCTGGGCCAGGCAGCCGGCCACTATCACGCAGCCCGTTTCACCGTCGCGCTTCTGCCGAACCGCGCGCCGGATCTCCCTCACGCTCTCGCGCTTCGCGTCTTGCAGGAAACCGCACGTGTTGATGATCGTGATATCCGGCTTCTCCACCGAAGCGTCCGCCCTGTAACCGGCCTCGGCGAGAACGCCCGCGATCTCCTCGGAGTCAACGTCGTTCTTGGAACATCCGAGCGTAACGATCCGGACCGTCGTCTTTCGGGGCATTGCGCCGGATTGTGGCACGGCAGGGGCGCCCCTCCCCGTTTCGCTCCGGCGAAAGGGGGAGGACCGGGGAGGGACGGTTCGCCGACCTGGAGGTCGCGGCCGCCTTGCGCCCGGTAGACTCTGCAACCTGATGCCCCGGCTGTTCCCCCACCAAGTGCGTGTGCAGACCGACCGGCCGCGATTTCCGGACCGGTGCGTCTGCTGCGGCGAGGACGCGGACACGACCTATCGCCCCACTCCGCCGCAGCGGCGGCGCGGGATGCCGGAGCCGGATGATCCCCTTCTACTTCCGTACTGCTTCGACTGCTTCGAGCATCTTCATGCCAGCCAGACGGTCGGCACCATGCAACTGCTCGCATTGAATGTTGCCGTGTGGGGAGTTGCGGCCATGATGATCGCCAATCTGGGCGGCACGGTACTGGCGATCGGGCCGGCGGCCGGGCTCGCCCTCTACATATATGCCCGCAAGATTGCGGCTGAGCGAATCCGGAAGAAGCCGTCTTGCGCCGGGGCGGACATCGTGATGCGCTCTGTGTGGGACCGCCGCGAAACATACATTTTTTCGTTTGCATCGGAGAGTTACGCCGAGGAGTTTCGGAAGGCGAACGAAGGCGTGCTGTCGGGCGGGGCGTAGATAACCTGCGTTTTTGGGAGCGGCGGTCTTAACTCCCTCAACACGCGCCGTGTTGAGGGAGTTAAGACTGCGACGCGGATGGTGGCCGCACACCCGACGTCAGAGGGATTTGAGAAGGTCCGGCGGCGTACATACTCGGATCCCCAAGCGGGCGAGGCTATCACTCTTGCTAAGAATCCTTCGATCGTAAGTTAGGAACCAGTCGCGCTGCGCCATGAGATGAGCGCACAGGTGATCGGCATCCCAGAGGTCGTTCTTCTTGGATTCCGATGGATCTCTGACCCCAAGCATTTCGTAGAGATGTTTGCACTGCTCGCCACCCACTGGTGCTTCGCCTAACACATCTATTCCAAGCCGAAACGGCGCATGCAAGACTGGGAAAAGGCGAGCGACTGAATAATGGCGTTTCACGCGCTCCAAGTCAGTATCGCTTACCTTATCCTGGGTGAACCGAGATGAAAGCGCTATGTCAATCAGTCGCTCATCGTGTTTCTGCATGAGCGCCCGAAACGCTGCCTTTTTCTCTTTACTGTCTTCACTGTCATCGACCCCAGAAATCAGCACGTTGGTGTCGATTGTGACCCTTAGAAGTCCGCCAGACAACGGGATCCCATTTTGGAGCAGCATATACTGCTGAACGCCAGGCGAGTCTTTACTTGTAATGTCTGCCGCACCCCAGGCAAATTGACCTCCATAGCGCTGTGCTACATCGATATGATGTTGGTCTATGCGCACCAGGCCTACACTCGGTACTGCGTATTCGCCCGGCTTCGTCGGGCGTCCGAGCTGATCGTACGTAACGCGCTTATTCATCGCGTGCCCCCTCCCTAGATCTTAAGATCCTTTTGCTTCCGCCGTTCCTTGCTCTGGCGCTTCGCTTGTTTGAATGTGGCATCGGCGATGCGTGGGTATTCGATGAACTTGCCGTCGAAGATGTCCTGAATCGTTAGGATCTGGATCTGCGGATAGGTCGCGGGCCAGAGTTTGGATTCGTATCGTCCGGCCTCGCGGGCCTCGTCCCGCATCGGCTTCGTCGGCTTTTCGAGGGTGACAAGAACACCGATCGCGGCCTTCTCTCGCCCCACGTCGCCTTTCAGAACGGAGATCGTCTCGCGGCCGACTTTCCCGGACTTCACGCTGACGATTATCCTCTGAAACTCGCCCTTCGGGTCCTCAAAGACAATCTCGCCGTCAATCCCCTTGTCAGCCCCCTTCTTCTGTCCACCGCGCGCGCCGACTTTGCTGAGCGTCCACCATTGGAACTGGAACCGGTCCCGCTCCGCAAGGGACCGAGCGCTGGCGAGGTCGAAAGGCGCGCCCTGGATTTCGTACGGCTGCAGGTCGTCAATCCCTTCCTTCGCCTCCTGCTCTTTTCCCTTCTTGCCGGGCTTTCGGTCCGTGTAGTGGCCGTGCAGGCGGCGCTCGATCAGGTCAATAGCGAGATACGTGATGTCAATGCCGATCCAGCGGCGCTTCAGACGTTCGGCCACGGCGATGGTCGTGCCGCAACCGCAGAATGGGTCGAGCACAAGGTCGCCTTCACTGCTTGAGGCCGTCACGATACGTTCCAGTAAGAGCTCGGGCTTTTGCGTAGGATAACCCAAGCGCTCCTTGTGCCAGGATCTGAGCGCCTCGACATCGGTGAGGACGTCCTGCGAAGGCATGCCCTTTGCCTCGTCAAGGTAGCGCTTGATGCGTGGTATTCCATTGCGTGTGTAGTAGATTCGGTTCTCTGCCTCTAATCTCTCCATCGTTTTGAGTGGCACGCGCCACACCCGCCGCACTCCCCGCCACTCGTAGTCATAGCCCCCTCCCTGCAGACCCGCAGCGCCCAGATCACCAGACATGAAGCGGCGTCCCGACTCATCCTTGTACCGGTAGTATTGCTTGACGTACGCGTCGTCATATGGTTGGTATGTCTCGTTCCATGAGTAGTCGTTCGTCTTCGAGTAAAAGAGAACGCTGTCGTGAACCGCTCCGAATCGCCGGGCGTCGCTATGCCCAGAGGTGCGTTTCCAGATGAGTTCGTTTCGGAAATTCTGTGCACCAAGAACCGCGTCGAGCACCAACTTCATATAATGGCTGGCGGTGGGGTCGCAGTGAAGATACAGGCTTCCGTTGGGCTTGAGAACCCGATGCAATTCGACAAGCCTGGCGGCCATCATTACCAAGTACGCCATCATCGCGTTTCTGCCCGGGCGGCTCTCCTTGCCCAGAAACCCATAAAGCGCCTGCAACAGATCTCGAACCTTGGGCGGAGCCTGATGGGGCCCGGTGGCAATCAGTTCGCGATAGGTGGCGTCCGCGACATCGTCCCATTCCCACGTATCTTTGAACGCAATCGTCTGCGCCTCGGACTTCCTGCCGGTTTTCTCTTCGTACAGGACGTTGTAGGTCGCATTGGAGTTGAACGGCGGGTCGAGGTAGATGAGGTCCACGAACTCGTCGGGAAACGCGACCCGGTTGCGCATTATCTCCAGGTTGTCCCCGAACCAGAGTTGGTTCTTCCACCCTTCGGCCATGCCGCGATTCTACCGGCCCCAGGTCGTCCGTCCGCGTTCGGTAGACTGGAGACGCCATGTCGTACCGCATCGAGAAAGACAGTTTGGGGGATGTAGAGGTCCCGGAGGACGCTTATTGGGGCTCTCAGGCCGAGAGAAGCCGCCGCCTGTTCCCTATTACGGGTCTCACCGAGCACCCAAAGATGATCGAGGCGTACGTGACGCTCAAAAAGGCGTGCGCGCAGGCGAACGACGAGTTCGGGCTGCTTGATAGGGAGAAGGCGCAGGCGATCGTGGCGGCGGCGGACGAAATCCTTGAAGACCTGCGGTCTCGCGCGGGGGACGCAGACACGACAACCCCTCCCCCCCACCCCCTCCCGCAAGGGGAGAGGGAGACCGCCCCCAACACCAGCCCCCTCCCGCAAGGGGAGGGGGGGTGGTTGAACCAGTTCCCGGTGGACGTGTTCCACATGGGCGCGGGGACCAGTTTTCACATGAACGTGAACGAGGTTCTCGCCAACCGCGCAGAAGAGATACTGGGCGGCAGAAAGGGCGAATACAAGTTAGTCAACCCGAACGACCATGTGAATTACGGCCAGTCCACAAACGACACATTCCCAACCGCGATGCGAATCATGTCGCGCGTGATGCTGACAGACTTAATGAAGGCCGTCGAAGAACTGGAAGAGGCGTTCGCGGAGAAAGGCCGCGAGTTTGACCTCGTTCTGAAATCCGGCCGCACGCATCTTCAGGACGCGGTGCCGATAAGACTGGGACAAGAGTTTGCGGCTTACGCTAACGCAACGAAGCGCTGCCGCAACTGGCTGCACAAAGCGGCGCACGAACTCCAGGAGCTCGGCATCGGCGGCAGCGCCGTGGGGACCGGACTGAACACGCACCCGAAATACCGGTTTCGCGTCGTGGAACTGTTGGCAGATTACACGGGACTGCCGTTCCGTCCGTCGGATGACATGCGCGAGGCGATGCAGTCGCAGTTCTGCATGAGCGCGCTGGGGGGGGCGATTCGCCTTCTCTGCCTGGAACTCACGCGCATAACCAACGACCTGCGGCTTCTCTCCTCCGGCCCGCTGGTCGGCCTGGCGGAGATAGTGCTGCCGGCTGTTCAACCGGGCAGCAGCATAATGCCGGGCAAAGTGAATCCATCCATGGCCGAAAACCTGAACATTGTGCTCTACCAGGCGATGGGGCAGTGCCACGCGATTGATATGTGCGTTCAGGCGGGGCAGCTGGAACTAAACGTGATGATGCCGGGGATGGCGTTCAGCGCGCAGTTCATGCTTCAGTCGCTCACCAACGCCATAAACACGTTCCGCAAGAACTGCGTGGAGGGAATCACCGCAAACGAGGAGAGGTGCCGGCATTACGCGGAGGTCTCGCCGTCGCTCGCCACGGCGCTCAACCCGCTCATCGGCTACAAGAAGGCGGCCGAGGTTGTGAAGAAGGCGCTGGCCGAAGGAAAGACGATCCCGGAAGTCGTTCGTGAGATGGGGTTGCTCGACGAAGAGACATTGCAGAAAGCGCTCGACCCGTCGAAACTGACCGAGCCGGGGATACCGGGGGGGGGATAGGGGACAGAGGCAAGAGGAAAAAGGCAAAAGGAAAAAGGCGAGAGGCCGAACGCCTCTGAACGTCTAACGCAAGACGCGAAACGAAGGGCGGAGCCTACAGAAGGCCCCGCCCTTTAGATTGGTCAAGCGATATGGCGTTAGAATCGGAACCCGATTGTACCGTACCAGCCCGTGTTGTTCACGCCCGCAACCGACGGCGCCAACTGGTAACCCACTTCGGTCGAGAAGCCGCCGGCGAACTCATACCCGAATCCGCCGAAGCCGCCGAAGCCCCACTTCTCGGTGTCAATCCCGAGGGTAGCGCTTTTCAGATCGGTGAGATAGTACCCGCCGGCCACCTTCAGATAGAAGGAGCCCGCTTCCGGGTTCCCCTCGTCGAAGCCGATGCGGTAGCCATAGTGAAAACCGTAGCTCCGCACTTCGCTGCCTCCGCTGCCGAACCAGCCTCGGACCCCGAAGAAACTCATCGTGCTTTCGCCGAGGTAGCCGGTGTAGTAGTCAATCCCGGCCGTGAAGGCCGTGTTGAAGCCGGCATCGTCCAGGTCGTCGGTGAACATCATCCCACCGACCGAAACCTCCCACGGCTTCATCAAGTCACCGCCGTATCCGTATTGCTTAGGGGTTGTGGCGGCGGCAGTCGCCGCGAGGGCGAGGGCCGTGCCAATCGTCAGAGCAGTGATAGTCTTCCTCATGAAGACACCTCCCTTATTTCGGTCGCAGCAGGCCCGGCTGTCCAATGTTTCGCGCAGACCCGCACGCGTCCATGCGTTGGCGGCAGTATACCGGCTGATCCGCCCCATAGCAAGCCGGACAGGTTCGAGACGCCCGGCGTCGAACCTGAGGGGTGCCTGCAATGCGCCCTTTCAGCAAGATAGCGCCCTACTACGAGACCCTGATGGACGGGGTCCCCTACCCGATGTGGCTCGCCTACCTGAAACTGATCTGGGCGAAATTGGACCGGGCGCCCAGGACCGTCCTCGAGGTCTGCTGCGGAACCGGACGGATGTGCCGCATGCTGGCCGAAGAGGGGTTCAGTCTGACCGGCGTGGACTTGTCCCGTCCGATGATCCGCGAGGCCAGCCGCCTGGCCAAAGAGGCGTGCCTCCGGGTCAGGTACGAGGTCCAGGACGCCGCCGAACTCGACCTGGGAGAGCGGTTCGATGCGGCGTTCTCATTCTTCGACAGCCTGAACAACATCACGGACCCCGGCCGTCTTGCAAAGGCGCTGCGGCGCGTGAGAGACCATCTGGCGCCGGGCGGCCCGTTTCTGTTCGACCTGAACACCGACTATGCGTTCAAGCACAAGATGTTCGACCAGAAGGACCGCAACCGGCGGCGGCGGGTCCGCTACGAGTGGCGGAGCCGATGGGACCCGGAGTCACGCCTGTGTACAATCGAGATGGACTTCTGGACAAAAGAGGGTGAGTTCCGCGAGGTGCACGTGCAGCGGGCGTACTCCGTCGAGGAGATTGAGGCGATGATGCAAGACGCCGGATTCCGGCGTGTGGAGACCTTCGACGCGTACACTCTGGACCCGCCGCGCGGCCGGAGCGACCGCATTCACGTGCTGGGCGTCGCGCCGGAGTAAAACCTCCTGCGCCCCCAGACCGTATCATATTAGTCATGAAAGCGTTGACGGGACTCGAGTTGACCATCGAGGACGCCCTGGAAGCCGTCGGAAGGCGTAGGGTCGCGAAGCCGTCTCGTCCGAAGGAGTCGAAAATGCAGAACTATCTCGCCGGAATCGTCTTTGCGGTCCTGCTGGCCATCGGCTGGCTTTTGCTCGGGGGCTCGCTCTCGCAGCCGGGTCCCAACCTGCTGTGGCCGGCCCTGTGGGTTCTGGGCAGCGGGCTGGTGGCCTCATCAATCAAGATTGCCGTCCAATGGGAAAGGGCACTCGTGTTCCGGCTCGGCAAGTTCAACCGCCTGCGCGGACCTGGACTGTATCCGATCATTCCGATGATTGACCAAGTGCGGCACATTGACACGCGCATCGTGACGATAGACATCCCGCGCCAGGAGGCGATCACCAAAGACAACGTGCCGATCTCCATTGACGGCGTTATCTTCATGCGCGTCATTCGCCCGGACCAAGCCGTGATAAACGTCCAGGATTACACCCACGCGATCACCCAGTACGCTCAGACCGCCCTAAGGGACGTAATCGGCGGAAAGACGCTCGACGAAGTGCTGACCGACCGCGAAGAAATCGGGCGCACGATCGAAGAACTTGTGGAGCGGGAGACGGAGCATTGGGGCCTTGAAGTCTCGGGCATCCGCATCCAGGACATCGTCCTGCCCGATGACCTCAAAAGGGTCATGAGCAGGCAGGCCGCCGCCGAGCGCGAGAAGCGGGCGGTAATCGCAAAATCGGAAGGCGACCGGATGGCCGCTGAAAACCTGGCCGTGGCGGCGGCGAAGATGGCGACGAGCCCGGGCGCGATGCAGTTGCGCACTCTGCAGACCATTGACGGCCTCGGCCCCACCGCTTCGAACACCGTGATCATGGCGGTGCCGCTGGAGATCATGGAGGCGTTCGAAACGCTGGCCAAGTTGCGACCGAAGCAGGAACCGGGGGAGGAATAGAGCACGTCGCCGACCCTCCAGGGTGGAAAGGATATCCTGACACAGAGTGGAAAGGATCTCCTGAGACCGTACAGAGATTGTTAAAGGCTTGGTGATCGCCCGCGAAGGGCGCTCGGTCCCCTCACGCGCGTTTTCCGGTCAGAATCAGCCGCAGAGATGTCGGAATCGCTCAGACCGGAGACGGTGGAAGAGGCGGCGGAGATGGTTCGGGAAGGCGGTCCGTTCCGGATCGAAGGCGCCGGAACAAAACGCGAGTTCGGCTGCCCGCTCGAGGGCGCCTGCAAGACCGTCTCCACGCTGGGCCTCAGTGGAATCGTCGAGTGGTCGCCGGACGACCTTGTGGCCGTAGTCCGGGCGGGGACCCACATCGAAGACCTCCAAAGTGAATTCGCGACACGAAACCAGTGGCTGCCGTTCCCACCCGGTGGGAACGGCATCGAGAGATTGACCGCCGGCCTGCCCGGCACCGCCGGCGGGATGGTTGCCGCCAACCTGCCGACGCGCTGGGACGGCTCGACGAAGGGAGTGCGATACTGGGTGTTGGGCATGAAGGTCGTACTCGCCGACGGCACGATAGTGAAGTGCGGCAGCAAGGCCGTGAAGAACGTTGCGGGCTACGACGTCCAGAAACTGATGACCGGCGCATGGGGGACATTGGGGCTGATCGTAGAGGTGATCTTGAGGGTGATGCCCAAACCCAGACCGGAGGATGGGGAGACCTCGCCGTTCCCCGACAGCATGACGCTGGGTGACGACGCCGAGGCGTGGGACGGCTCCCTCCCCTTGATGATCGCCAGAGCGCCCATTGGCGAATCTGCGGATTTCGCGCGGTCGCTCGGACACGGCCGGTGGGTGTTGGACGCGGGGACCGGAACGGTGTGGGCCTCCGTCGCCGGCTGCGAACTGCCCGCCGCTCCAGACGACGGGTGGGCGTTTTACGCCGGGACCGGAAAGGCGAACTTCGGCGACCTCGGTCCGAACCGGGACCTGGCGCTTGGGATGAAGAAAGCGCTGGACCCAACGCGCAAGTTCAACCCGGGCATACTTGGGCTCTTCTAAAAGGAAATGGCGACCAAGGAGACCGATCAGATCGAACCGCAGGCAACGAGCGACGTTTCTGTGCGTGTTTCGGACCAAGACCTACATGACAAGACGGTCAGGTGCATCAGGTGCGGGTTCTGCCTGGAGGCCTGCCCCACCTACCGGCTGACAGGACGCGAGACCGAGTCGCCGAGGGGCCGAATCTACCTCGTGCGGAGCGCTATCGAGGGACAGCTGCGCTGGGACGAGAACGTGCAGCGCCACCTGGACACGTGCCTCGGTTGCCGCGCCTGCGAGCCGGCGTGCCCGAGCGGCGTGGAATACGGGTCCATTCTGGAGATGGCGCGAGAGCGCCTCGAAAAGGAGCTGATTCGGGGGGGGGCAGAACGGTTCGCGCGCGGCCGCCTGCTGCGAACGCTCACGGACTCTCGCAAGATTCGCCGATCGGTGGCGCTGTCGCGGCTCTGGCCGGGCCGCAAGATGCCGGGCTGGATTTCACGCCTGCTCAGCGGAGCGCGCGCGGAAGTTGAAACCCCTGTTCCGGAAACCGGCGGCTGGCCGCCGGCCGATTATCCGGAATCTGCACGACGCGTGTTCTTTTTGGAAGGCTGCGCAATGCGCGCCCTTTTTTCCCGCACAAACGCCGCGACCGTTGACCTTTTGCGCCGCCATCGCTGCGACGTTATAGCCCCCCCCCCAAGCCGGCTGCTGCGGTGCGCTGCATACGCACAACGGGAGCGCGGAGAGCGGCAGAGACTTGGCGCGCAGAACAATAGACGCCTTTTCAGAGGACATACCCGTAATCACTAATTCGGCCGGATGCGGCAGCGCGATGAAAGCGTACGGGCATCTTCTTGAGCGCGACAACGAATACAGAGAGCGTGCCGCCGCATTTTCGCTAAGGGTTCGAGACATTTCGGAGTTCTTGGCGGAGACCGGTTTTGAACCGCCGAAGAAGGCCATTCGCGCACGCAAGATCGCTTATCAAGACGCTTGCCACCTGGCCCACGGCCAGGGCATCAAGGACGCGCCGCGTGAACTGCTCGCGTCGCTGCCTGGAGTGCAACTGGTTGAGTTGAAGGAATCGGACATGTGCTGCGGCAGCGCGGGAGTTTACAATCTAACGCAGCCGGTCCTTGCGCGACGCCTGCTCGAACGGAAGTGGCGCTGCATAGAAGAGAGCGGGGCGGAGATCATTGCAAGCGGCAATCCCGGCTGCTTGGCGTGGATTCAGCAGGCCGCACGCGAACGGCGGTCACCGATTCGGGTGGTCCACACCGCTGTGCTGTTGGCGGAGGCGTATCTGGGGTGACGTTTGGCGTTTGATATCGTTTGACATCGTTCGGCGTCGTTCGGGGCGTTCGGCCTTTTTCCTTTTGCTTCTTGCGCTTCTGCTTCTCGCCTCTTGCCTTTCCCCTTTTGCCTCTGTCCCCTACTCCGCCTGCTTATCCGACAACTTGCCGCCTTCGACCGCGTTTATCTCAGTGTACTTCTCCCATTCGTCGGGCAGGTCGGTGTCCACAAAGATCGCCGTCACCGGGCACTCCGGCTCGCACAGGCCGCAGTCAATGCACTCGTCAGGGTGTATATAGAGCATCTCCTCGCCCTCATAAATGCAGTCCACGGGGCAGACCGTCAGGCACGATTTGTCCTTCACTCCGATGCAGGGCTCAGTGATGATGTAGGGCATGCTCGTTGCAATCCGGAAAGCGGTCCCGGCCCGGCCTCCAGGGCGCACACAAAGGATAGCCTCGCCCGCGAGCGGCGTCGGCTACCCTAATAATCATACCTCCGAGTAAGATAAAGGGTGCGTGGAAAAAGCGGCGGTTTTGGGATGCGGCAGTTGGGGCACGGCCCTCAGCGTTCTGCTGGCGCGGAACGGCGTGGGCGTCACGCTTTGGGGCAGGCGTCGCGAGGACACCAAGGCCGTGCAGGCACTCCGGGAGAACCGGCGGTACCTTCCCGGTGTTCGTCTCCCGGACGAGGTGGACGCGACCTCCTCCCGGCCGGAAACCGCGGATTTCTGGGTCGTCGCAGTGCCCAGCGACGCCCTGCGCGAGGTGTGCGGCCTCATTCCGGACGGCTCGGTGACGGTTGTCGTCGCATCGAAGGGCTTGGAGCCCGCCACGGCCAAGCTGATGAGCGAGGTCGTGCGCGAAGAGCGGCCCGAGGCGCATGTCTGCGCGCTGAGCGGTCCGAATCTGGCGGTCGAGATTGCGAAAGGCATCCCCACCGCTACCGTCGTAGCCGCGCGAGATCTCGACGTCGCCGAATGGGTGCGGGCACGGTTCATGTGCCGCACCTTCCGCGTTTATACCAGCGAAGACGTCGTCGGCGTTGAGTTGGGCGGCGCGCTCAAGAACGTGCTGGCCATCGGCGCGGGGATGAGCGACGGCCTGGGCTTCGGCGACAACACGAAGGGAGCGCTGCTGGCGCGCGGCCTGCGGGAGATAGCGGCGCTGGGCGAGGAGCTCGGCGCCGAGAGGGCGACCTTTATGGGCATTAGCGGCGTGGGCGACCTGTTCGCCACAGCGGCCAGCCGCCTCAGCCGGAACTACCGCGTGGGACGCCTGCTGGCCGAAGGCATGCGCCTTGACCGGGCGCTGGACGAAATCGGCCAGGTAGCGGAAGGCGTGCCGACCAGCGAGGCGGCCGTCGAGTTGGCTCGGCGGTCGAACCTGGATATCCCGCTTATGGAGGCCATTCACCGCGTCGTCCAGGGCCGGCTGGCGCCGCTCGATGCGGTCGGCGAACTGATGGAGCGCACGCCGCGCGTGGAGATTTAGCATCGGTTTCCCCCTCCTCCAAATCGCGGGACGATTTGGAGGAGGGGGTTAGGGGGTGGAGGCAAGGGTCTGTTGACGCTGGTCCTGCGTCTATGAGTATGTGCCGACGTTCGATGCATTGCTCACCGCGCAGGTTTTCGCTCTGACTTTCTTCGCGATCGCGTTCATCCAGTCCGGGCTGGACAAGGTTTTCGACTGGACGGGCAATCTGGGGTGGCTCTCCGGGCACTTCGGGAAGAGCCCGCTGCGGGGAATCGTTAGGCCGATGCTCGGGGTGCTCACCGTGATGGAACTTCTTACGGGCGGGGCCTGCGCGGTGGCGGTGGTCGCGGTCATTGCGGGATGGGCCCACGGGGTTGCGTATTGGGCGCTTACGCTCGTGCTGCTCACGCTGACCTCGCTCTTCTTCGGCCAGCGCGTCGCGAAAGATTACGCGGGAGCGGCGGTTATCGCCGCCTATTTCGCGGTGGCCCTCATCGGGCTGTACTTGCTTTCGATCAGACCGGCGTGAAGCGGAAGCGCCCCATTGCGCCGGCCGCCATGCCGCGACACGCGTTCGGTAGACTTGCACAGTGTTGCCCCGGCGCGTAACATACGCATGCGGGGGCCACAGACCCTCCGGGGTGAAGATATGACTACGCGCCGACGCCGTTCGGTCCAGGTGATCATCATCGGCGGCATTCTCGTCGCCGTCGCCGTGCTCTGGGGCATTGGCTACGTGCTGAGCGGGTCGGCCGATGTCGTTCTGGCGTCGGCGGCACTCTCCGAGGAAATGAGGAAGGCGCAGGATGAGGGGCTTCCTCTTTATGTAGCGAATATAAAGCCGTACCCGCCTGTCGAGGCAGAAGAGAACGCCGCGCCCCTCATGCGCGAACTGGCGGAAGAATGGCTATGGATATCAGAGCAGGATAGAGAGAGGCTTCTGTCCCTGGCTAAGGCTGTCCGGAACGGGGAAGACGGCGCGAAGGCCGCCGAATTCGACGAGGCGCTCCTCGAAGCCGAAGATATACTGATTGTGGCGATGCGGGCGGCCGAGCGGCCCCGGTGCGACTTCGAAAGAGATTGGGAACAGGGCTATGAGGTTTCATTCTTCGAGTTTGCTCCGGCGAGGGACGCTGTGGGACTGCTCGGCGCGCGAGCCGTCCTGCGCTCACGTGCCGGGAACCTCGCAGCGGCCATATCCGACCTCCGAGCAGCGCTCCGGCTGGCGCGGCACACCGGTTCTGACCCTGCCCTGATTCCGATGCTCGTCGAGGCGGCGTTGGAATTGAATGTCCACGGGGCGCTGAAGGCGGTGGCCGCGGCCCAGGTAGACAACCCGCTGGTTTTTGAGGCCTTGAGTGGGCTCCTGGATGACCTCGGCGCGCTCCCGGACCTGCGGAATGCACTCCGAGGTGAGTGCCTGCTTGGGTGGATAACTGCGCAGAATCTCGGTCGGCTCGCCGAGGACGAGAAAGCGGCGCTCGGTATTCCCAAAGACGAGCGATCACGCAACAGATTGCAGCAGGCCATGATGATGCGGACGCTGCAATTCTGGAGGGAGGTCTTTGAGGCTTACCCCGAAAGCGAAACCGATCTTCGGGAAGTGCGCGAACGTCTTCGGGAAGTTTCCTCGCGCTGGGAAAACATGAGAAAGCCGAGTTATTTGTTGATTGCCAATATGTCCCCCGTCATGCTCAGGCGACCGGTGGATAAGATCCTCCAGATCGAAGCGACGCGGCGACTGTCGCGCCTGTTGGTCGAAGCGGTACGGTACCGGCAGGAGAATGGTGAGTTCCCCGCAGCATTGGGGCAGCTGGGCGCAACGTATCTCGACCCGTTCGATGAGAAGCCGTTACGGTATCGGCGCCGGAAGGACGGATTTGTCGCTTACAGCGTGGGGCCGGACCTTGCGGACAACGGCGGCCGGAAGTTCCAGCCGGGTCAATGGGACATCGTCTTGCGGTTTCCCAACTGAATCGAGGCCGGCAGACCCGCCCTCTCGTCGAGGCAAAAGGACTGTAAAAAACCGAAATGCCGATTGGGAACCCGGGGTCCGCGCTATGCCGCGTTCAAAGCCTGGTGGGTGCGACACTCCTGTCGCGCATCACATCGCCCGACAAGAGTGTCGGGCCTACCTGAGGTTCAAGTCGGAATCCTTCAAGAATCTCATTCAACTCCCTCAACACGCCGCGTCCAGGGCACATGGTCACCTGCGAGCGCCCGGCAGCAACCTGCGTCGTCTCGGCCTTGTTCGCGCTGACCGTCAGTTCGCAACGCGCTTCTTCTTCATAGCGCCGGTGAGGCGAGCCCCGCGCTGAACCCGCTTCCGGAGCGTGTCATACGAGACCTGGCATCTCCGGTCCTTGGCCCACTTGTGCAGCGACTTGCTTTCGCCGTAGGCGGTGTAAAGGCGGATGCTGCGGCCCAGCCTTGCCGGCAACTCCATCTTGATGGCGATGCCGGCCCGGATGCCTCTGTCGAGCCGTTGCCTCAAAGTCGTTTCAGCAACTTGGCACCGGGGGTCCCGGCTCCATGCGTAAGCAGACTTCTTCTCGCCGAACCCTCCATAGAGTCTGACCGGCCGCTCGCCGCGCCTGCTCATGGCAGACGCCGCGCGCTTGGATAGTGCGGCCGCGGTCGTAATCGCCGCTTCGGGCGGCCAGCCCCTCCTAAGCCGTTGGAGGAGCGTGATGTAGGGCACGACGCAACGCGCGTCTTCGCTCCAGCCCTTCACCGATTTGCGCGCCCTGAAGGCCCTGACATAGATGGGCTTGAACGGGCGGCCCTTGGGTATCCCCTTTCCTCGTCTCATTCCACGTTAGAATACACTATTATACACCAACCCTCGCAAGGTTGGTGTAGATAGACCACTCCCAGGCGGGTAGGGTGCCGAGCAGCCTCCGTTCAGTCGCGCTCGGAATCGTCTCAACTTCAATGTGCTTCGGGAGATTCGATGCGCGCCGTCGCCTTCCTGTGCGGCACATTCGGACGCCGCAGGCGCCGGGTCAGAAGCCGCCGATCAACCGCCGGACGCCGATCGGCGCTCGTCAACCGGCAATCACCCATCGCGCCCGTGCCATAATAGGCCGAAAGGGAGGCCCGATGCCGACTTTTCACTTCCAAGAGCGACTTAGTTTCGACGACGTTCTACTTCTGCCGAAGCGGACCGAGGTGATGCCGGAGGCGGTGGACACCTCTACCGAACTCCTGCCCGGAATCCGCCTGCACGCTCCATTCGTCTCCGCCCCCATGGACACGGTCACCGAGGCGCGCATGGCGATCGCGATAGCCCGCGAGGGCGGCGTCGGCGTCCTCCACCGGAACATGACCATTGACGAGCAGGCCGACATGGTGGACCGCGTGAAGCGCAGCGAGCACGGCATCATACTTAACCCGATCTTCTTGGGACCGGACGACACCATTCAGAACGCGCTGGACATCATGTCGCGCTACCACATCAGCGGCGTTCCGATAACCCAGAACGGCACGCTCATCGGCATCCTCACCAATCGCGACATACGCTTCGAAACCGAGTTCGAGCGTCCCATCCGGGACCGCATGACCTCCAAGAACCTGATCACCGCGCCGGTCGGCACGACCCTGGAGCAGGCCGAGAGCACTCTGCAAGAGCACCGCATAGAGAAACTGCCGCTCGTGGACGATAAAGGGGCGCTGAAAGGGCTCATCACCATCAAAGACATTTTGAAAGTGAAGCAATTCCCGCACGCGACAAAGGACGGGAATGGCCGCCTCGTGGTGGGCGCGGCCATCGGCGCGCTCAGGCAGCCTTTCGAACGCGCGAAGGCCCTGCTGGATGCTGGCGTTGACTTTGTGCTTATAGACGCGGCCCACGGACACAGCCGAGGCGTGATGGACTGCGTGAAACTGCTTAAGAAGAAACTGCCCGACCTGAAGGTGATCGCCGGAAACGTGGCCGACCCCGAAGCGGTTTGCGAACTCGCCTCGCTCGGCGCCGACGCGCTGCGCGTGGGGCTGGGCGCCGGATCCATCTGCACGACCCGCATTGTGGCGGGAGTGGGCGTGCCGCAGTTCTCCGCCGTGTTGGTGTGCGCGGAAGCGGCGGCCGAGGCCGGGGTCTCGACGATTGCCGACGGCGGGATTCGTTCGAGCGGCGACATCGTGAAGGCGCTGGCGGCCGGCGCGAACGCCGTGATGATGGGCAACATGTTCGCGGGTTGCGACGAGAGCCCGGGCGAGATAGAAATGTATCGCAACCGAGCTTACAAGGTGTATCGCGGCATGGGCTCGATCCCGGCGATGCGCCAGGGCAGCAGCGACAGGTACTTCGGGATAAAGGACACCGTGGATATTGTGCCGGAAGGCGTCGAGGGCCGGGTTCCCTATCGCGGCCCGCTTCAGGAGTCAATGGTGCAGTTCGCGGGCGGCGTGCGCGCCGGCATGGGCTACGTCGGCGCGAGCACGTTGAAGGAACTTCGAGAACGGGCTGAGTTTGTGAAGATTACGAACGCCGGCCTGCGCGAGTCGCATCCGCACGACGTCTGGATAACCAAAGAACCGCCCAACTATACCAGCCCGCTGTTTAGAGGCGAAGGAGATTAGGTTCGATTGGCGATAGCCGACTGACGATTGACGATTCGCGACAGAGAGAGGGTCGGAGATTCGGGCAGGATCAGTATTTGCCATGAGCAGGGGCCAGATTGTCGGCGTGATCATTGCGGGAGTCATCTTGCTCTCGGTCGGATTCGGATTGGTGGTTGATCGTATCCTCGTGCCGAGAATGATGGAGGATGCTATACGGTCAGGCGAGGATGCGATGGCGCAGAGTCGCAGAGTGAGAGAGATTAGGGATGAACACATCGAGCGCATAAGGGCGAGCCAGAACCTGGACGGTGAGGCCAGAGCCTATATCGAGGAGTCCATTAAGAGCGATGACGGCTTTGTGAGGCATGCGGCGTTTCGGTTACTTGAAGTCGTGTTGGAGGTTGACCGAGGCGAGAAGGCATACGTAGTGGCATGCATGGAAGAGATCATATCAAGAGAGCCGGAAGACACGGGCCAGTACCGAAACAAGGAAAGACTGATTGAGAAACTGGAGAATGTGAAATCCGGGTAACGGATGCTGCGACGGGTTTCTGTCGCCACCTTCCACCGCGTGTAGAAATAGTTTCACGTTGATTAAATGAGCAGGAGACTCGGCTATGCAAGGGTCGTAGTAGCCCTCGTTGCGATAGGGATGCTCACTGCATTAGTCCTGTTCTTCGTGGGTCTGCGTGACCCGCCTCCAGACCGGGCATTCAGTCGCTCCGAATGGCTCTCGGCCGCGAATACGGAGGAGGCGTGGCGATCGATTCGCCGGCCGATGGCCGACGATCTTATCCGCAACCACCTGGTCCCCGGGATGAGCAAGGCCGGCGTAACGGCACTGCTCGGTGAGCCTTCATCCGTCTACAGCCCTGCGGACGCGGGGCCGGAGCCTGCGAACGAACGGGAGAGCGTGGCCGAGCAGGAAGTCTACGAATACCATCTCGGCTACTATCGCTGGCACGCGTTCTCGTACGACGTTCTGTCAATTCGTTTCTCGAAGGATGGACCGCTGGTTGGCGCGGAAATGGTGCCCCACATCGAATAGCGGCCGCCAGGATGGCCTAACAGCCGCCTAACTGCACAAGCCCGGCATTCGGCGGTGAGGGGGACTAACGGCAAGGACCACCAGGTTGCTGCGCATCCCGTGCTGAGCAGCGACACACGTCACAGCCCCCGGTCCTGGAGCCATATCCTGAGCCTCTCCGAGAGGTTCGGTTCGCGGTATTGGAAGACGGTCACCGTTACCCATCCTTTCTCCTCGGCAAGATCAAGGCCCTCTTCGTTCAAGACCGCCCTCTCGGCTGTGATTTGCAAATCGAGGGCAAGCATACTCTCGGACCATGCCGCCATTGAACCTACGTCGTGTATGACCTTCGGTATGCCAAGCGATGCCAGTTCGGGAGTTGCCTCAGCGACGATATCCTCGAACCGACCACGGAAAGTGTAGAACTTGATGACCGCCGTCCCGTACGTCCCTGGACTGTGCGTCAACCATGCTGTCTCCACCTCGATCAGGATGGTTCGATGGCCGTGGAGGAACTCATAATCGCTGTGAGGGCGAAGCAGCCCGAAAGCCCAGAAAGCGCCCCCAAGTAGTGCCGCCCCCACGGCAATTGTCGTCCACTTCAAAATGCGCTTCCGCGTCCCACCTTTCATAGTTTCCTCGCCATAGGTCGTACGTGGCCTAGACTCCGGTGACCCCGCGTCTATCCCATTTTCCTAAACACCATCCTACAGTCATGCGGCGCCCACGCATCTGTGAGAACCGAGCCGTCCTCCGACAGGTTCATTCTCCAGAGGGGTTCTCCACCGCCCGGGGCGACGCCATCGATCTCGGTTACGGACACGCTAATCGTGTCTCCGTCAACCGTGAAAGTGCCATGAAAGGCCTCGGGGGTGCCGCCCGGATTCCAGAATGATCCTCCCACAGTGAGGTCGTCATTGATCGTGAACGAGATAGTCTGATTCCCATAAGCCGCTATTTCGCTGGCAATCACTTCGGCCGCGACTCCGGCGGCCTCCATGCGCAGCCTGTCCTCCTCGATGTACTCAGCCCTGAAGTCGGGGTCCAGTTCCCAGTCGCCTACGAATCGTTCGATGCCCGCTGTGGCGGAAGCACGGCCGGCCCCGCCTGTCGTCTCTCCCGGTGTATCTACTTGGTCAGGGTCTCCACCGTTGCACCCGTTGGTGATCAGCATGCTGGGAACCAACACGAGCAGCCCCACGCACACGACCATCAGCCACCGATTCGCCTTCTCCAACCGCTCGACCCTATTTTCAAGTGTACTGTTCATGGCTCCATGGTACAGGTTATCGTCGGCGGCGTCAACCGAGCAGCGACCCTCATCTCCGTCCGCTCCGGGGGTAGCCCTCAGCCCTTCCACCGGGGGCGACAAACAGCGTCCTGGCCGGGATGTTTTTGGGCTCGATCCTCGTATGTAATGGTCAGACAGGCCCTCGGGGCGACTGAGAGCCGGGTCGGAACGGAGGGAGAACGGTGGACCGCGGCCCCCGGTCAGGCGACGCGACCGGGTGGAACGGTCGCACCGTCACATGATGCCGCCACCCGCCGGAAGGTTAGCGACAAAGCAGAGGAAAGCGTCTCACACGCACACAGGAGGAAAAAGATGTCCCGAACATTGACTATGCTCGTCTCGTTCATTCTCGTTATGCCCGTATTCGCCCAACCGGGCGGCTCTCAAGAGCCGGGCCAGCGCGGCCCGAGAGGCGGGTCTCGCCAGGAGCAAGCGGGCCCCAAGCCTTATGAAGAGGTGGTCACCGACAAGGCGGTAACGCAGGACGGCGTCTTCAAGGTGCACCGGATTGACGAGAAACTGCTCTTTGAGATACCTGAGGAGCAACTCGGCAAAGACTTTCTCTTCACGACCGAGATCGCGAAAGCGCCGCCGGGCGGCTATGGAGGCACTGCCGCGGGCAACCGCGTCCTCCGCTGGGAGAAGCGCGGCGACAAGATTCTGCTCCGAACGATTCAATATCGAATACGTTCCGAACGAGACGGCCCAATCAGGATTGCAATCGAAGCGGCGAACGTTCCGCCGATCGCGATGGTGTTCGACGTTCAAGCCTACGCCGAAAACGGCGCCGCCGTGATTGACGTAACCAAGTTGTACACGTCCGACGTCGCGGAGTTCTCGGTTCGCAGCCGGCTCGGCGCGGGTTCGCTCGACTCGGCGCGCAGTTTCTTGGAGAAGGTCAAAGCGTTTCCGACGAACATCGAAGTGGAGTCGCTGCTGACGTTCCGGCAGTCGTCTTCGGGCGGCGGCGGAGCCGGTCAGCGGTCGCCGTTCGGCCGGGGGGGCAGAGGCGGAGGTCCCAGCACCACGGCCCTGGTCCACTACAGCATGGTGAAACTGCCGGACAAACCTATGATGGGACGGCTGGCCGATTCGCGCGTCGGTTTCTTCAGTGTGAGGTTTGACGATTACGGCACCGACGAGCACCGCGTCGCCAGCCGGCGGTTCGTCACGCGGTATCGTCTGGAAAAGAAGGACCCGGACGCCGATATGTCGGAACCGGTGGAACCGATCGTCTACTACGTCAGCCGCGAAGTTCCCGCTAAGTGGCGCGAGTATGTACGGCAAGGAATTGAGGACTGGCAAGTAGCGTTCGAACAGGCGGGCTTCAAGAACGCGATCATAGGCAAGTTTGCGCCGTCGGTCGAAGAGGACCCGGATTGGGACCCGGAAGACGCGCGCTACTCCGTAATTCGTTGGGCGCCGACGACGACGCAAAACGCGATGGGGCCGCACGTGCATGACCCGCGCAGCGGCGAGATAATATCCGCGCACGTAATCATTTGGCATAACATCCTCAACCTCCTGACGACGTGGTACTTCACGCAGGCTTCCGCCTGCGACGAGCGCGCGCAATCCATTCCCTTCCCCGACGACCTGATGGGCGAACTTGTGCGCTACGTCGTCGCCCACGAAGTTGGACACACTATCGGGCTCCAGCACAACATGAAGGCCTCGTCCAGTTACACGGTGGCGCAGTTGAGAGACCCGGAGTTCACGGCCACCCACGGCACTGCGCCGAGCATCATGGACTACGCGCGCTTCAACTATGTAGCACAGCCGGGCGACGGCGCGCGGCTAATCCCAGTCGTCGGCCCGTACGACAAGTTCGCCATCGAATGGGGATACAAACCGATCAAGCACGCGATCAACCCGGCGGACGAAGAGCGCGAACTCGATATATGGGCCGCGCGGCAGGTCAATAACCCGATGCTTCGCTTCGGAAGCAACTCGTTCGAAGACCCCTCGCAGCAATCCGAGGACCTCGGCTCGGACGGAGTGGAGGCGACGCGCTTAGGGTTGAGGAACCTCGAACGCGTGGCCGGTTTCGTCTCGAAGGCGACGGTCCGGTTCGGCAAAGAGTACTCAGACTTGGAAGACCGGTACAACGACATCTGGAGCCAATGGCGGCGCGAACTGAACCATGTGGTTGCGGTCGTCGGCGGCGTCGAAATGATCGACTGGCACGCCGGTCGAGGCGGCGACGTGTATGTGCCGGTTTCGCGCGAGCGTCAGAAGGCCGCGATGGAGCTGCTTTGCGAGAAGGCGCTGCGCACGCCGCACGCGCTTCTCTCGCCAGACATACTGAACAAGATTCAGCCCACCGGCGCGGTTGATAGGGTGCTCAGCAGCCAGCGGTCCGTTCTCAGCCGGCTCCTGTCCGATTCGAGGGCGCAGCGGATACTGGAGTTGGAGGCCCGCCTGAACTCGGAAAGTTATACGCTTGACGAGATGTTCACCGACCTGCGCGATGAGATCTTCTCGGAACTCTCGGTAACACAAGTGAAGATTGATGTCTATCGGCGAAACCTACAAAGGGCGTACGTGCTGATCCTGGTCGGCAAACTTGACAACAAGTCGACGGAGATGCACGCCTACGCGCTCGGCGAACTGAAAGAGATAAGCGCGCTGCTCGGCAAAGCGCTGCCCAAAGCGCCGGACCGGCCGACGCGCCTGCACTTAGACGACCTGAAGACGATCATCAAGGATGCGCTGGAGGCGAAGGTCGTGAAAGTCGAGACAGCAGCGGCGCCCGCACCCCGATTCCCAGGCAGAGGAGACGGGCGGTAGGCGAGGGACGATAGACGATGATTCTGCTGCGCCGGCCCTTCCACGGGCCGGCGCATAACACTGCGACCGGATGGAAGAGGCGCTTAGCAGCAGCCTCGACGGCCCGCGAAGTAGAATGGGTCGTCCGTTGTCTATCGTCTATCGGTAAACCGTCTCATGAAGCGCGTCGTAAGCATCAGCCTCGGGTCCAGCAAGCGCAACAAGCAGAGCCGCGCCACGATCCTCGGAGAACAGTTCAGCATCAAGCGGATCGGCGTGGACGGCGACATGGCGGAGTTTGCGCGGAAGTTCGCCGAGTTGGACGGCAAGGTTGACGCTCTCGGCGTGGGTGGGGCAGACCTCTATCTCTGGATTGACCGGAAGCGGTATGCGTTTCGGCAGATTCTGAAACTCGTGTCCGGCGCGAAGAAAACGCCGGTTGTGGACGGCAGCGGCCTGAAGCACACTCTCGAACGAAAACTGATCCACACGCTGAACGAAAGCGGCGAAGTTGAGTTTGCGAAGGAGCGCGTTTTCCTGACGATGGCCGTTGACCGCGCGGGGATGGCGAAGGCGCTCAGCGAAGTGTGCCCGAACGTCGTTTACGGCGACATCATGTTCGGTCTCGGTTTGCCTCTTAGGTTGCGAAGTTATCGCTCCATCCGCATGGTCGGTTCCCTTCTTCTGCCGGTCATCACGCGCCTGCCGTTCGAGTGGTTCTACCCGACGGGAAAGAAACAGGAGTCGCGGAAGCCGAAGTGCGCGTGGGCCTTCAATGAGGCGACCGTGATCTGCGGCGATTGGCATTACATCCGCCGCCACTGCCCCGACCGCATGGACGGAAAAACGATCATCACGAACACGTTGCGGAAGGCCGACCTGGAGTTTCTGAAGAAGGCCGGCGCCCGCCGCGCGATCACCAGCACCCCGAACATAGAGGGCGAATCTTTCGGCACGAACGTCATGGAGGGCGTGCTGGTCGCGCTTCTGGGAAAACGCCCTGAAGAACTCACACAAGAGGATTATGAGGAGACGCTAAAGCGGCTGGATTGGAAGCCGAACGTGTTCGAGTTGTGATGACGGGCACAGTTCTCATTCAGGACGGTTCTCGCTGGCTGTCGTTTTCCGATCCGGTGCAAGTTATCACGGCAACCTGCGTGGGCGAAGTCGAAACCGCGCTGCAGACGGTCGAAACGGCCGTTTCCCAACGCAATTTGCACGCCGCCGGATTTATAACCTATGAAGCGTCCGCCGCATACAACCTCACCGTAAACGATCCAATAGGCGATGCGTTGCCATTGCTCTGGTTTGGGCTGTACGAAGGACATGATACAGTCGAAGACATCGGAGAACTTTGCGAGTCCTTGGGTCCTTACGCGTTGGGCGACTCGCAGCCGTCCGTTGATCTACCCGGATATGAAGCCGTCATTCCGCGAATCAAAGATTACATGGTTCAGGGACACACGTACCAACTCAATTATACATTCCGAATGCGCGCCTCGTTTGAGGGCGAACCATTGGCGTTGTTTAGCGACCTCGTGAATGCGCAGCAGGCGATGCATACTGCCTACGTTGACACCGGCCGATATGCCGTCTGCTCCGCCTCGCCCGAACTGTTCTTCCGTTTGGACGGGAACCTGCTGACCTCCCGCCCCATGAAAGGAACGGCCGCACGCGGTCGCTCCGCGGCCGAGGACAAAGCGAACGTCATGCGGCTGGCCCAATCGGAAAAGAACCGCGCGGAAAACGTGATGATTGTTGACATGATTCGCAACGACATGGGGCGTGTGGCCCATGTGGGCAGCGTACACGTGCCGCGTCTGTTTGAAGTGGAGCGCTACCCCACTCTCTTGCAGATGACGTCAACGGTGCAGGCGCGCACCGGCCGTTCGTTCACAGACATCATGCGCGCCATGTTCCCTTGCGCGTCCGTCACAGGCGCGCCAAAGGTGCGCACCATGGAGATCATCGCCGAACTGGAGCGCGAGCCGCGCGGCGTGTACACCGGCGCAATCGGATACCTCGCTCCGGGACGGCAGGCCAGATTCAACGTGGCCATCCGCACCGTGGTCATTGACCGGCTGCGGGGGGGGGCGGAATACGGCGTGGGCAGCGGCATAGTGTGGGATTCGTCGGCGGCTGACGAGTATGAGGAGTGCATGGTGAAGGCAAAGGTGCTTACCGTTAAACGGCCCTCTTTCAATCTCTTGGAATCGCTGTTGTGGACGCTGGAGCAGGATTACTTCTTGCTCGACGCTCATCTGCAACGGCTGGCAGAATCGAGCCAGTACTTCAACGTGCCGCTGGATAAAGAGGCCGCGCGCGAGCGTTTGGAGGAATTCGGCCGCACGCTGTCCGAGCCGGCCAAGGTGCGCCTCCTGGTGGGACAAGACGGCGCGATTACGGTGCAGGCTGTGCCGTTGGCGGCGGGGGCGATTCCCGAGCCGGTCCGCGTGGGGCTGGCCGCCGAACCGGTTGACTCCGACAACCCGTATCTGTATCACAAAACCACGCGCCGCGAGGTTTACGAAGAAGCCCGCGCTTCGCGCCCCGATTGCGATGACGCCATTTTGTGGAACGAACGCGGCGAAATCACGGAGGCCACAACCTCCAATGTCGTTCTGCAACTGGAAGGCGAAATGTTCACGCCACCGGTCGAGAGCGGCCTGCTTGCGGGGACGTTTCGGAATTATCTGCTGCAACACCCGAGTGACATATCTCTGACCGAGCGGGTGCTGACGATAGACGACCTACGTTCCAGCACGGCCGTTCACCTAATAGACTCGGTGCGCAGATGGCGCACGGCGATTTTCGTGCCGGCGCGCCCTGCCGAGGACGCTACATCACCGCCGAGGCCCTCAACGGCGAACCTCTCCTAACCCCGCGCCCTTCCGGCCGAAATGCGACGCAGACGTCCTCGCCGGACGGAAGGTGTACGACAGCGTAAGCGGGTACGAGCACACCGAAGGTAGACTTCGTAGACATGAACGAGGTCACTTCTTTTATTCCGTCGAGACCGCCGCAATCCGCTCCACGTCGTTTAATGAACGCCGCCTTCTGTGCGGCGGCCGCTGTCATACTCGTCGTTGTCGCTTGTGGCCGAAAGGGCACCGACGAAATAAAACCGCTGGACGCCACCCAAAGAATGGCGGCGCGTCTTGAACGAATCGCGAGCGAAGCGGACCCTCAAAAGAATGCTTATATCAATTCTCGCCGCGCAGAAAACCTGCGGCGAGAAATCGAAGCAGGCATCAGAAACCCCGTCGAAGAGGTCATGAAGCGAAGTTTCTACGCCCTCGAACTGCTCAGGGCGGGCAAGTCGGAAGAGGCGGCTGCCGAGTTCGAGGAGGTGGATCGGCTGATAACGGGGCAAAACCTGCCCGTGGGTTCACAGTTCAAGACGGACGTAAACGAGTTCTTGGCGATGTCATATTTGCGCATAGCCGAGCAGGAGAACTGCATCCAGAGACACGCCATGGATTCGTGTCTGATGCCGATTCGCGGCTCCGGCATTCACACAGCGCCGCGAGGATCGCGCATGGCGATCGAGCACCTCACTTCCCTCCTTGAATCGAACCCGGACGACCTGTCTTCCATATGGCTGCTGAACATCGCTTACATGACGCTCGGCGAGTATCCGGACAACGTTCCGGAACATTGGCTGATTCCCGAGCACGTATTCGACTCCGACTACGACATCGGTCGCTTCTACGATATCGCTCCCGGGCTGGGCCTGGACACGATCAGCCTGTCCGGCGGCTGTGTGGTCGAGGATTTCGACCGGGATGGCTACCTGGACGTGATGGTGTCGTCTTGGGGGCTGCGCGACCAGATTCGTTTTTTCCGAAACAATGGGGACGGCACGTTCACCGAGCGCACCGACGAAGCGGGACTCAACGGAATCGTCAGCGGCCTAAACCTTGTTCACGCCGACTACAACAACGACGGCTATCCGGACGTCTTCGTCTTGCGTGGGGCATGGCTCTACGAAGCAGGCAAGCATCCCAATTCGCTGCTGCGCAACAATGGTGACGGGACCTTTACGGACGTGACGGAGGAAGCAGGCCTGCTCAGCTTCCACCCCACTCAAACGGCCGCATGGGGCGATTACAACAATGACGGCTGGATTGACCTTTACATAGGCAATGAGACCCCGAAGGGCGAAGGGGAGATTTCACAGATGTATCAGAACTTCGGGGCGAGCGGCGAACATCCCTGTGAACTGTATCACAACAACGGAGACGGGACATTCACGGAGGTTGCACAGGATCTCGGAATCGCCAATATTGGCTTTGTGAAGGCGGTCGTCTGGGGAGACTTCAACAACGACGGCTGGCCGGACCTCTACCTGTCTCGGCAGATGGCCGGGAACGTCCTTTATAGGAATGACGGCCCGGTGAACTCCGGAGACCGGCCAGGGGGGGGCGCCACAGACGACCTGACGAGGCCGGAGCCCGCAATCGCGGAATGGACGTTTACCGATGTGACCGATACCGCCGGCGTCGGCCGGCCGTTCGCCGGTTTCCCTACGTGGTTCTGGGACTACGACAACGACGGCCAACTGGACATCTTTGTGTCCGGATACGGGACGTCCGACAGAGATGACCACGTCGCGGACTACTTGGGCCGTCCGCACAGCGGCACTCTCCCTAAACTATACAGAAACAACGGCGACGGCACCTTCGCCGACGTCACCAAGCAATCGAAACTCGAGAAACACCTGCTTGCGATGGGCGCGAATTTCGGCGACCTCGACAACGACGGTTTCCTGGACTTTTACGTTGGGACAGGAACGCCCGACTATCGCGCCCTTATGCCCAACCGCATGTTCCGTAACGCCGAAGGGCGGTTCTTCCAAGACGTGACCACTTCGGGAGGATTTGGACATGTGCAGAAGGGACACGGCATCGCGTTCGCCGATATTGACAACGACGGCGATCAGGACATTTTCGAAGTGATGGGCGGCGCGTTCGAGGGCGACGTGTTCCAAAATGTGCTCTTCGAAAACCCAGGCCACGGCAACCACTGGCTAACGCTGCAATTGGAAGGCGTGCGCTCCAATCGCGCCGCAATCGGCGCGCGGATTCGCGTCAGGTTGAAAACGGCGAAAGGCGAGAGAAACGTATACATGGTCGTTTCCACCGGAGGGAGTTTCGGGTCAACCACCTTGCGGCAGGAGATCGGTCTCGGACAGGCGACCTCCATTCAATCCGTCGAGGTTCATTGGCCGGCGTCGGGCCGGACCCAGCTGTTTGAAGGACTGCGGATGGACCGCGCTTACAAGATAGTGGAGGGCAGGCCTGGCGCCGAGGCCCTCGAACTCAAACGAATTGACTTCTCCGCCGCACGGGAGAAGACTATGAGCACAGCCGCGCAATACGAGCGTCGGCGTTCCTGACGCCTTGCCTCTCTCGCGGTGCACGGCGGCGGCAGACCGCGTAGGGTCACAATAACCCACTGATGGGGCGCGTCTTCGTAGCCGGAAGCATCAACATGGACGTGGTGGCGTTCGCCGGCCGCCACCCCAAGCCCGGCGAGACGGTTCTCGGCACACGCTTGGGCTTCTTCCCCGGAGGAAAGGGCGCCAACCAGGCGGTCGCGGCCGCGAAGTTGGGCGCGGACGTGCGGATGGTGGGCCGAATCGGCGAGGACTCTTTCGGCGACACGCTAACGGAGTTCCTGAAACAGCAGGGCGTGGACCTGCGCCACGTGCGTCGCACGGCTGAGCAGCCTTCGGGCACGGCGCTGATCATGGTTACCGAAACCGGCGAAAACGCGATAGTCGTTGTGGCGGGAGCGAACGGCCTGCTGACGCCGGAGGACCTTGATGATATGGATGTGCAGGCGGGCGACCTCTTGCTGTGCGAACTTGAGATCCCGCTTCGCACGGCGGAGGCTTTCATTCAGCGGGGGCGCGATTGCGGCGCCGTCACTGTTTTGAACGCCGCGCCGGCGCAGAAATGCGGCTTTCTATCTCTGCCCGACGTGCTGGTGGTCAACGAAACCGAACTCGCGTTTTTCTTAGGTGAAGACCTTGCGGCGGACGACCGGGAGTCTCTGTTGCGCGCGGCCGAGCGCCTTAGGGGGGGGCCGGAGCAGTCGGTGATTGTGACGCTTGGTGCGGAAGGCGCGCTGGCGGTGCTTCCCGGCGGAGCGGTGACTGTGCCGGGCAGAGAGGTGGAGGTCAAAGACACGACCGGCGCGGGCGATTGCTTCGTGGGCGCGCTGGCGGCGCGGCTTGTCGCCCAAGACCCTATGGAGAGGGCGATGGAGTATGCGAACGCGTCGGCGTCGGTGTGCGTTCAGCGCCCGGGCGCAGGCCCGTCCTTGCCCACGGCCGAGGAGGTCGCGCGGGTGCTGGCAGCCGGCGAGGAAGCGTAAACCCCGCCGCGGCGAAGGGCACTGATCGTCGAACGCCTGCGTCCACGAAACTCGCCCGGGCCACCCGTCGCACGTTTACGCGAGCAGGGGCGCAACACGCGGGTCCGACCGAAACTCAGCATACGTGTCCGGGTTTGCGATTAAATACTCTTTGAAGACCGGTTGTGCTACGAGCAGGCGCTTCACATACGTCAAGAACTTCTCCACATCCCGCTGCTCATAAGCGAGGTCCATCATGCTATGGAGCGCCTCTCGACAGGTGGGATCGATTCGCAGCGCATGGCGGAGCTCAGGCTCGACCTCCTCGTTTCGCCCCATTTCGTGGAGGGCGAAAGCAGCATTGTTGTAAAGCAATGCTACCGGGGCGTCTTTCTCCTTGCCGGCGTTGTAGATTGCCAATGCCTCCCTTGGCTTGGCGTCAGCCACGAAAGCGTTGCCAAAGTCTACGTAGTCCTGCGCCTGCCAGTCGCCACTTTCGAGGGCCTTTCGCGCAATCTCCTGCGCGTCGGCATACTTCTTGGCATCAGTCAGGGTTTGACAGAGGAAAGCCATTATGCGCGGTTCGGCATTGGGAAGCGTCATGGCGAATCGCAGTTCCTTCTCGGCTGCGAGAAAATCGCCCTCCGCTCTTCTGACGGCCGCCAACCCAACGTGGAATCGTGCCGAATCCGAACCCCGCGGAGCAATCTCCGCAAATACCGCGCGGGCTTCTGTGAGCCGACCTACTCTCGCCAATGCCTCGCCTAATGCGATTCGTATGTTATCATCAGCAGGGTCTATCTTCGCCGCCTGGCGAATTGAATTCAGGGCGTCCTCGTCTCTGCGCGACACGGCCAGCCATTCAGCTTTGAACATGTAGTACGCTGCCTGCCCTGGGGATCGTGTGATCGCTTTACCAATCATTCGGAGCGCCTGTTCTATGTCCCAGTCTCTTTTATACACGAGCACCGCACGTAGGAAGTAAGGATTGCCCTCGCTGTCATCCAAAGCAATGGCTTCATCTATGTGCATGAGCGCAAGTCCATAGTCTCCTAGAGCCAAGTAGATCTCACCGAGGACTTCATGCGACGACAGGTTGCGGGAATCGAGCCGGAGAGACTCTTTTAGCGCCTGCTTTGCATATTGCAGGTCCCCGGTAAGCAGCATGACGAATCCGAGCTGGAACCGGAAGTCTGCTCTCCAGGGGGCAAGACTTACCGCGTTTTCCAAATGACCAATCGCTGCGACTTGATCATCAAGCGCATTCAGTATGCCGACGAAGCTGTGAACTAGGGCGTCATTTGGATCCTTGCCCAGCAGATAGTAGAACTGGGCAAGAGCATCCTTCACTCGTCCAAGCTTGCGATAGATTTGGCCGAGATTGAAGCGAGCAGGCAGGTTGTCTGGATCCAGCGTAACCGCTTTCTCCGCATGAACGAGGGCCTCGGCATCCAGATTCAGGCCCATTAATGTCCCGGCAAGGTTATTATGTGACTCCGAGACGTTAGGGGCTCGTTCAATCGCTTGTCGCAGCCATTGGGCAGCAGTCGTATACTCCTTCATCCGCAAATTCACCAATCCAACCATATACCTCGGTGCAGGATGATCTGGCAACTGCGCAGCCCACTCCATAAACTTCTCGGCCGCTGACCCCAATCTCCCTGCGCGAAGAAGCGACTCGCCTTGTACGGCGAGTGGATTCCCGAAAAGCGACTGCCATCCCTTTACACCTGTTTCGTTCTCCTTGGTGTCGACCGGAGCCGCTGCAGACATCAAGTACTTGATCTTGGCTTCTATGCGCTTATCGATTTCCTGCTCTGACATCCCGAGCTGTACAGTCATGGTTTGAGCCGTCATTTGCGCTTGACGCACGCCTCCCTCAACTTGCTCAAAGTGGGTGCTAGCAGTCGGCGCGGACAGACGCGGCTCCTTCCGGGCGACACGCTGGAGGATTAGATCGAAAACGCCTTTTACGATGGCTGCCAAGAGCACAGCCCCGCCGGTGATTAGGGCAACGGATATGGCTGTCTGCCAGGTCAATTCAACAGTCAGCATCCCTGCTTCATCCTGCATTCACGAACAATCTCATTGGCCGCGTCTCCCCGCTTTATGCCGCAACTGCTGCCGGTGTTCAGGCCAACTTCGTCCTTAGGCACAGGCTACCCCTGCGCAGTCACCACCAGCGTATCCGACCAGCCGGTTGTGATCAGGTCATCATCCAGATACGCGGCGCGGAAGCGGCGCTCCTCGGGAGTGTCGGCGACCAGCGGCGCGCGGGTGTCCACGTATGGCGACACGGTGTCCACGGCCAGGCCGGCCCATTCCGCCGCCGGCGAGCCCAGATCGTCTGACATAGTCCCTTGATTCTGACTCCGATCCGCGTGCTCCTGCCTCAAATTACCATGATCCCGCCCCGGAGCACGCCCGCGAGTCGCTGGATCACGGAGGAAGCCCCGCTCACCGGGGCGGGAGACCAGCCTCAACAGAGGGACCAGTTGAGGCATCGAAACCTCTGGCATACGCCCGCGGGCCTGCGCCGAAATCCAGCCATTGGGCGGACGGGGAGACAGCCGGACCGCCGCAGGGTACAGTTCGAGAAGGGGTGTTGGCGATGAAGACTCGTAGACACGTCATTGTTGGCCTTGCCATGGTGGCGCTCTGGACCGCAGTGGTTCTCTGTGCCTGCCAATCAGAGGATAGCGGCTCGGTTCAGGCCGAATTGCCGTTGTCGACACTGTTCGATGATTTAGAGATGGGCCTTGTCAGGAAGGTCTCCTGGAAGAAGAGCCTGATTACGGCTACTTATATCGATGATCAAACGAAGACGTTCACAGCACCTGAACGCGACTCCGATGAGGGTGCGTCTGTTTACGAACGCCTAATACAAGCGAAGGTGGAAATCGAGTTCAGGAACACGATCTTCGACTGAACTGCGGGTGGGCGTGATGTGTGACGCCGGATCGTGTGGCGTGGACAGGTTCGCGTGCGAGACAGCACGCCGATCGGCGAGACCTACGGTATTGAGCCTCCGATCAGTTCGGGGTCCGCCGCCGGTTCTTGCTTGTCCGGGGAGAACGCGTTGTAGAGCGCCATCCGGGCCGTGCCGCTCCACAGGCCCTTCAGGCGATCCGAAAGTTTCCCCGCTGCATCCGCCAGGTTCCTGAACTGATTCAGTTCATTTGCGACGTCCACGAAATGCTCCAAGCCGGCGATTATGCGCTGCCGGAACGTCGAGAGCCCCCACCGCTTGTCCTCCTCCATTACATCGGGCACATAGCCGGCCAGAGCGCACATCCAGGCCCCGCAGCAAGCGCAGAAATCCCTGTCGAAACCGATACGCTCAGTCTGCAATCGGGCGCCTTTCGCAAAGGAGTCCAGATACTGTAGGCGCATGGCCGCCTGGATGCTCGAAGGGATCTGTCTTGCCCACACGCTGTGAATGTATCGAAGGCGCGAATAAGAGCCGTCCACGAACGCGTGCCGGTAACCCGCCGTTTCGAAATCTATGAGGACCACGCCGTCATCGCGCACCATCGCGTTTGCGGGCGTCGAGTCGCCGTGAGTGAATGTATTGAACGCACCGGGACTTTCGATTATCGTCGCAATCTCGCGCAGTTCCTCCTCCGCACTGCTGCCGACCGCGACCGAAAGCGCCCGCGCGTTCTCAATGAACTTCGGAATGTACTCCGGCAGCCGGTTGACTCTGTGCCGCGAAAGCGGCGACACTCCGTATCGCCTTTCAATCTCGCTATGTTTTTGCTGCCTGCCGAGGCACGCCGCATGCAGTCGGCCGAGGGCAACCTGAAACTGCATCAGCGACCGCTCCGCAAACGCAGAATCGGTTCCCTGCAGCACGTCGCCGAGCAGGCGCGCGCTTCGCCCGCAATCGGACATGACCAGCAGTTCGCTGTCTCCGTCGAACGCAAGGAGCCTCGGATGCAGCCCTTCCAACTCGTGCAAAGAACCGAGGAATTCGAGCGCAGCCGCCTCCCTTCTGAGCACACCGGCCTGCTGCCGGGAGTGCTTGACAACCACACTGTCCGGAAGCGATTCGGACCCCGTGCTGCACCTCAAGACAGTGTTCGGGACCCCCTCGTAGTCGGCCAACACGTCGAGCAGTTCCAGGCTGCACCGGTGCCCATTCGATCGCAACGCGGTTTCGCCCAACCGCAAGGTCGGACCGTAATCGGAGTCGGACGTCGGCACGGTCATTCATACCCCGGCATTCGTTCCTCCCGCAAGCCGGGTCGCATAACGATTAGCCTGCCCCCATGGCGCCGCGCCCGTTCTTCTCCCAGAGCGCCTCCTGCTCTGTGAGTTGCTGTTCGTCGGCTCGCCGGGTCGAGCCACCGCCCGACTCGGTATATTCGCTCCATGCTCGAAGTTACAGGTGATTCGTCGGTAGTCCAGGCAGTCGAGTTCATTTTCGGCGTCACATTCGTCGTCTACGGTCTGTCGCACATGCTGCAAGGTGAGGCATGGAGACGGTTCTTCCGGTCCCTCAAGGAGGGCGGAAACGCGGGAATCATCATCGGGATGTACACGTTTGCGACGGGAATCGTATTTGCCCTGCTACACAATCGTTGGACGGTTGATCTTGGCTTAGTCGTCACGCTCGTAGGCTGGGCGATGCTTTTTAAGGCCGTGCTCTACTTGCTGCTCCCTTCCCTGGCCGAGCGGGCGCTCCGTCACGAAGTTAAACGCAACGCCTTCAAAATCGTCGGGGTTTTGATGATTGCAGTTGGGGTCGCCGCTCTGGTTAACGCAGGCGGCATTTAACAGCCTCAACACGCGGGCGGGTGGGCGTGATGAGTGACGCCAGATCGTGTGGCGTGGACAGATTCAAATCCTTCAACAATGAGATTGTTGAAGGGTTCTAAAAGAGACAGATCAGAACGGCCTCCCTCCGCCGGTGCGGGGAGAGGCCGTATCGTGTGTTAGCTACGCTTCAAGCGCGGCTCGTTAGTAGCGTGGTCTGCCGCCGCCGCCACCGCCGCCGCCGCCTCGGTCTTCGCGCGGCCGCGCGACGTTCACGACGAGCGCCCGGCCTTCGACTTCGAAGTCATTTCGCGCCTCGATTGCCGCCTCCGCCTGGTCCTCTTCCACATCCACAAAGCCGAACCCTCGGCCTTCGATGATGCGCGCCGACGCCGCACCGTAGTCAGAGAACAGGTCCATGAGGTGTGATTCGTTGATTGAGTAGGGAAGATTCCCCACATATAGTGATTTGCTGGCCATTCTGGCCTCCTATTTCCGGGCATCGCCCGGTTGTATTGTCCCGGTTTCTTCCCCAGATCTCGCTCAACTCACAACCTGGACACGCCAGAATGCTCGGCTCGCTCACAAGGCAGGATCCCGTAACTACCCCTATCATGGCACATTTGACCCGGCTCATCATCGTGGGTACGGGAGAGGGCGGGGAGCGATAGACGACAGACGATTGACGATGAGCGTGCTGCGCCGACCCTTCCACCGGGTCGGCGCATAGCACCGCGACCGGATGGAACGGTCGCGGCAGCGCGAAGCGACCGGCGTCTACTCCAGCATCCGCCCGTAACCGTCGAACTTCACGCCACCGGACAGAACCACGATGGCGTCAACGAACGGCCATACGTAGAGCATGCCGCACGTGCAGACCGTCAGCAGCATCTGCAGGATGCCGATGGCCCAGTAGCCGAGGTACATCCTGCCGATGCCCCCCGGCGGGATGAGTTGCAGGACTCCCGCGATGGCCCGGCTATGCGGGCTTACGGCGCCTGCGTGGACCTCGGGGCGTCCGTAATACGCTTGCATCGAGTACTTGGCCACGGGGTCGAGCACGGGCGGCGCCGAGCGCTCCTCGGCCGGCGGCGCGCGGCGCTCTTCGGGCGGAGGGGGCGGAGGCTGCTTCGGCGCAAGCGCCTCCCGGAGTTCCGAGATGCCGTCCGCGCGCACCCAATCGGGCATGCCGCGTTTCCACACGTATGTGTCGCCCTCGACCACCCCGGCCTCCACGAGTTCGAGCATCTGCTCTTCGCTCAGAGGGCCGAGTTGCCCATACTGCCCAACGTAGTACCAGTTAAACACGGAATTGTCCTCGGTGTCCCGTTCAGGGCTCGCTCTTCACGTCTTAACTCCCTCAACACGCCGCGTGTTGAGGGAGTTAAGACCCCCTTCCATCCTACGGCCGACTTCCCCCGTCCTCCGGGGGAAAGAATGTGGCCTCGGAAACCAAGGAAAGGGGTGCGTCCGCAAACGCGATGGCGGAACCCTCTCGATCCACGTGGTTATTACCCGACCTTGCGGCAACCGGTTGGGCAAAAAGCCCGGCACAGGCGCCGGGACGCCTCATCTGGGCCAAAAGCCCTACGGATTTCAGCGCTGGCCGCGCAGGAAGGTCGGAATATCCAGGGATGGAGGCGCGTCCCCGACCGATCCGGCTACCTCATGAGTGTCCGCGAACTCCGGTATTCCGACAGGAGGCTCCGGCGGCAGCTCCCTTTCGCGGTCGCCGGACATTCCGGCGGCGAGAATCGTGATCCACACTTCGTCGGACAGGTCGTCGCGCAGAACGTGGCCCACGATCACCTCCGCGTCTTCCGGGTCGCAGAACTGGACCAGCCGCTCCATCGCCTCGTGGACCTCGCCGATAGTGAAGTCGCGGCCCGAGGAGATGTTCACGAGCAGGCGGTTCGCGCCCTCGATGGAGGCTTCCAGCAGCGGGCTGTTCGCGGCCGCCTCGGCCGCGATTCGCGCGCGGGCGTCGCCTCGGGCCGAACCCATACCCATGAGCGCGTCGCCGGCGTCCTTCATTATCGTCCGGACGTCGGCGAAGTCCACGTTTATCAGGCCGGGTCTCAGGATGATTTCGCTGATGCCCTGAACGCCGTGCCGCAACACCTCGTCGGCCACCTCAAACGCCTCGCTCAGCGTCGCCTTGTGCTCGACAACGTCGAGCAGGCGGTCATTCGGGACCGTAATAAGCGTATCAACGTGCTCCCTCAGTTGGGCGAGGCCTTCCTCGGCGACGCGTGCACGGCGAGGGCCTTCGAATCCGAACGGCCGGGTCACAACGCCGACCGTTAGGATATCCTTCTCCTTCGCGGTCTTGGCGACAAGGGGCGCCGCTCCCGTCCCGGTTCCGCCGCCCATCCCGGCGGTCACAAACACCATGTCGGCGCCCTCGACGGCCGCTTCAATCTCCTTCAGGCTTTCCTCAGCGGCTTTCTGCCCGATCTCCGGGTCGCCGCCCGCGCCCAGGCCGTGGGTCAGGTCTTCGCCGAGTTGGATCCGACGCGCGGCCTTGCAGGCGGAGAGCGCCTGGACGTCGGTGTTCATGGCGATGAACGTCACGCCCATCACGCGCTCGGCGATCATCCGGCTGACGGCATTTGAGCCGCCCCCGCCTACGCCGATGACCTTTATGTTCGCGCGAACGTCATACGCGTTCTCGGCCGGCATCTGTGTGTGTCCTGATTGCTGATAAGGTTGCACGCAACACCACCTAACGAAACAGACGCGGGTCCGGGCCTTTTTGCCGCACGAGAGTCGGGAGGAGGGCGGACGGTATAAGGGTCGTTCGACCTACTCGGTTGACAGGGGGGTCCGCGACGCAGTATCTTGCGGTTCGTTGAGCAAGCACTCAGTGAAAGCACGGGTTCAGAGCCGACGGCCTACCCGCCGCGAACTTCAGGCGGAGGCCAGACGGCGTCAGCTGATTGACACGGGGCTTGCGCTCTTTTCCGAAAAGGGCTGGGAGAACACAACCATTAGGGACCTGGCCAAATCGGCGGGCGTAGCCCAGGGGCTTATCTACCATTACTTCGAGAGCAAGGAAGCTCTTCTGATGGCGGTCGTGGAGCGGCACGGCTTCCTGCCCGAGGTGTGCCGCGTGCTCGGCCCCGCCTACGACCGGCCGGCGTCCGAGGTGCTCCTTGAGGTCGCTCAGGCGCTGCACCGGCTGCTTCGAGAGAAGGCGCCGCTCGTGCGGATTTTCGTGCGGGAAGCGCACACGGGTCGCGAACTCGTTAAGGGTTGGAACGAACTGCTGCGGCACGGGGCGAAGCACCTTTCGCAATACCTCGCTGCGCGAGTGTCAGCCGGCGAACTGCGCCCTCACAACACAGAGGTCTCCGCGCGGATGCTGCTCCACACCGTCGCGATGTTCCAACTTTCCGGGGCCCCCGCGAAGTATCTGCCTGAACTTGTAGACACGCTTCTGAATGGGATCAAGGGGCCCAGGGAGGCAAAGGACGCGTGAAACGGACCTCGTTCGTGCGCCGTACGCCAGGGGTCCGCGTGAGCGATCCGCGGAGAGCACACGACCCGATGCGGCCGGAGGCAGCGAACGGCCGGGAGGAGAGACAGTTATGATGGTGCCGGTTTGCCCGATTGTCGTGTTCGCGTCGCTGGCGGCGTCCGTTCAGGAACCGCCGGAGATGACGCTGGAACAGGCGGTACAGATTGCGCGGACCGACGCCTTCGGCGTGCTGTCCGCCCGGGCCGAGGCTGAGAGGTCGGCCGGCGCGATCAGCGAGGTGACGGCCTCTGCGCTGCCGCGCCTAACGTTCGACGCAAGCTACACACGCTTCACGAACGAGAACAAGGTCACGTTCGGCCCGATGCAGCCGCCCACTATCTTCCGGCCGTTCGACAGGGCGTCGCTCCAACTGCGCGTCGTGCAAGGTGTCGACATGTGGGGTGTTTCCCGGCTTGTACTCTCCGGCGCACGGGCGCTGGGGGAAGTAGGCGAGGCACTCATCGAGGCCGCGATGAACGACGCGGAGCTGGATGCCACGGTCGCTTTTTTCCAGGCGATCCGGGCGGAAGACCTGGTGGCGGTGGCGGAGGAAAGCCTGGCGAACGCCAACCTGCGGCTGGACATCGCCGAGAAGCGTGTGGCGGCCGAGGTCGCGCCTAAATTTGAGATCATCCGCGCCGAGGCCGAGGTGACGGCGGCGGAGCAGGAACTCCTTCGCGCGCAGAACGCGGTGGGATTGGCCACGTCTACATTCAACAACGTGCTGGCGCGCGATGCCGGCACACCAGTTCGCCTGTCCCGCCCGAGTCCCACTCGGGGGCCGCCCACCGACCCGGCGGCTCTGGGCGAAAAGGCGAAGGAGCACCGGCCCGAGGTTCGCATGGCCCGGATGCAGTTGCTGTTTCAGAAACGGTTTAGGGAGGGGCAGCAGAAGGGGAACCTGCCTTCGCTGAACATCTCAGCCCAAATTGTGCGAGACCCGTACGCGTCGGGTTTCGGCGCGGAGCGGGACACGGTGTCTGGGTCGGCCGTGCTCAGTTTCCCTATCTTCGAGGGCGGTCAGACGCGCGCCCGCGTGAAGCAGGCGCGGCAAGAAGAGCGGAAGGCGCAAATCCTTCTGGACCAGACGCTCTTGGGCGTTGAACTGGAGGTCCGCCAGGCGTTCCTGAACGTTCAGACGGCCGCGAAGCTGATCGAGTCCGCGCGGAAGAACGTAGAGCAGGCGGCAGAGGCGCTTCGGCTGGCGCAGGTTCGATATGAGGCCGGCGTCGGCACGCAGATCGAGATTTCCGACGCAAACGTGCAGTACGTGCGTGCGCGCGTAGCGCTCATAACCGCGCAGTATGACTATCGAGAGGCTTATGCCCGCTTGCAGCGCGCGGTAGGAACAAAGGAGTTGTAAAGTGCGAAGAGGTCACCGGTACTATCCACTTCTGATAATCGGCCTGGCGGCGCTCGCCGGCTGCCCAGACAAGGAAGCCCAAGAGCAGGCTCGCGTTCAACTGGCACTGCTTAAAGACCAGACGATTCCCGTCACGTTCGTCGAACCGAGGGTGCAGAGTTTCAACGTAGAAGTCGAGGTCTCAGGTCCTTTGAACACACCGCACGAGATCGAGTTGGGCGCAAATGTGCCGGGGCGGCTGGTTCTTGTAACCGTGAAGGACGGTTCGCCGGTGAAGAGCGGACAGTTAATCGCCAGGGTCCAGACCGTCGAACTGCAAGCGCAGGTCCGGCAGGCGAGCGCCGCTGTGGAGCGTGCGGAGAGAGCGAGAGTCCAGGCCGAGAAGCAGGCGCGGATGACGAGCGATCAAACGGAGGCCAGGATTCGCCAGGCGGAGGCCGCGCTCTCGGTCGCGGAGGCAAGCCGCGAACTGGTCCGCAAAGGGCCCCGCGAACAAGAAATACGCCAGGCGGAAGAACAAGTGAATGCGGAGAAGGCGCGTGCGAAGAAGGCCGAAGCGGACCTGAAACGGATGCGGAGACTCTTTGACCAGGATGCCGTCGCTAAGAGCGACGTAGACGCGGCGCAACTCGAATTCGACACGGCGCGGGCAGACCTCCGGGGAGCGGAAGAGGCGCTGGACGCCCTGGAGGAGGGTGCGCGGCCTGAAGAGATCCGGCAGGCCGATGAGGCCGTCCGCCAGGCGGAGGAGCAGGTGAACGTGGCGAAAACGGACAGGGCGCTTTATGAAATACGGGACGAGCAGGTTGCGGGCGCGGCTGCCGCGTTGCGCGAGGCCGAGGCGCTTCTCGAACGGGCGCAGATGCAGTTGGCGGACGCCTCGATTTACTCGCCGGTGGACGGCTACGTTTCCGGGCCTCCGGCGCAGGTGGGCGCGGTGGTCATGCCCGGCACACCCGTAGCCACAATCATCGCGCTGGAGGGCGTATATCTCGAGGGCCAGATCCCGGAGCGTGAGATTGCGCGCATAAATGTCGGTCAGAGCGCCACGGTTACGGTTGATGCGTTTCCGGGCGTTCTATTCGACGGTAAGATTGCGGCGATTAGACCGAGTGCGGACCCGCTCGGGCGTCTATTCGGCGCCCGAATTCAGGTGGACGACACAACCGGAAGGCTTCGCCCCGGCATGTTCGGCAGAGCGAAGATCGTTGTCGAGCGAATTGAAAACGCAGTCATGGTCCCCTCCGATGCTTTGCATCGTGAAGGCGACACGAACCACCTGTTTGTGGCCGACGGGAACCGGGCACGACGCATTGAAGTGGAACTCGGCGCCACACACGACGACTGGACACAGGTTTACGACCTTTCGCCCGATTCGAAAGTGATCCTGGGGGGCACAGACGTGGTTTCCGACGGCGCGAGCATACGCGAGGAACTCCCAGCGGAGGAGAGCGGCTAAATGAACCTGACGCTCGCGGCGATCCGCCGGCCCGTCTGGGTCCTGATGCTGATGCTGGCCGCAGTTGTCTTGGGCTGGCTCGGGCTCTCCAAGATGCAGGTCGAACTGAACCCCGAAGTGGACTTTCCGGTGATCACAATTCAAACGTCCTATTTCGGCGCGGGACCGGAAGAGATTGAAACGCTGATTACGAGGAAAATCGAGGAGACCGTAAGCACGACAAATGGCCTAAAAGCCATCAGTTCGACATCGCTGGAGGGTCAGTCTATTGTGGCGGCCGAGTTCATACTGGGGACCGACTTGGACGCCGCGCTCACGGACGTGTCGTCGAAAGTCGAAGCGATCACCGGCCAACTCCCGCAAGACGCCCGGAAGCCGGTCGTCTCGAAAATGGACATCGCGGGCGAACCGGTTCTTACGCTTGCCGTCGAGAGTGAATCGCTCAATGCGCTGCAACTCAGGGACTTAGTCGAGGACCGTGCGAAGGACCGGTTCTCCCGCATTCCCGGCGTGGCGCAGGTCGTTGTATCGGGCGGGCAGGTGCGCGAAATCCGCGTCGCCGTTGACCGTCAACGCCTGCTCAGTTACGGCCTCGGCATCTCGGACGCACTCCTTACATTGCAGGGCGCGTCGCAAGACATTCCGGGCGGCCGAATCACCGAAGGTCGGCGCGAGACATCGGTGCGCGTGAAGGGCGAGTTCACGTCCGTGGAGGACATTAGGAACCTTGCGATGCCGTTGGCCGACGTCATGGAGCCGGGGCGGCCTCCCGCCATCGTGCGCATGTCGGACATCGCGACCGTAACCGACGGACCCGCAGAGCGATCTGAAATCAGCCGAGTGAACGGCCGCGACGCGGTCATTGTCTCCATCCAGAAGGCACGCGACGGCAACACGGTCGAGATAACCGAGCGGGCGAAAGAGGCGATGTTTGAACTGGAGGAGACTTATCCATTCAGTTTCACAATCACTCAAGAGGCCGCACGCCAAGTGAAAGAATCGTTGGACGACCTGAAAACCGCGCTGATCATCGGTATCGTCTTGGTCGTTGGAATCATTTATCTGTTCCTACACAACCTCCGGGGCACGCTGATTGTCGCGCTGGCGATTCCGACCTGCTTGTTCGCTGCGTTCGCGGCAATCCACGCAATGGGTTTCACGCTCAACGTCATGACGATGTTGGGCCTCTCGCTCGCCATCGGCATTCTCGTTGACGACGCCATCGTCGTGTTGGAAAACATCTACAGGCACCTCGCCATGGGCGAATCGCCGAAAGAAGCGGCGCTGAACGGCCGGATGGAGATAGGACTTGCCGCCGTTTCGATAACGATGGTGGACCTGGCTGTGTTCGTGCCCGTGGCTATGATGGGCGGCATAGTCGGCATGTTCTTCCGCCCGTTCGCGCTAACGGTCGCTGCGGCGACGCTGTTCTCCCTGCTCGTTTCATTCACGCTCACGCCGATGCTGGCCAGCCGATGGTACAGGGAAGGCGAGAACCTCGAAGAGAAGCGTGGGTTTGCGAAGTGGTTTGAGAACAAGTTCAACGCATTCGCCGCACGGTATCGCCGGGCACTGAATTGGTCTCTCCACCACCGGTGGTTCGTCGTGATCGCCAGCTTCGGCATGCTGATCGGGGTGTTTCTGATGATCGGGGGGGGGTTCGCTCCAAACCTCACTGCCGCGGTCGGAATGAGCACGGGGATAGCGGCCTCTGCGTTTATCGTCGGTCTCATCGCCTTCCTCGTGAGCTGGCTCGCTCTGCGACGGTTCAACCTGCGAATTCCCGCCGGCGCCGGTCTCTTCGCACTGGCTATGGTGGGCTTCGCCGTCGGCGGCCACATGCTGGCGCAGAACAAGGGCGGACCGATATTCAACTTCCGCTTCGCTCCCGCAGGCGACAGCGGACTGATCACGGCGCTGGTCACAATGCCGCCCGGGTCCTCGCTCGAGCGGACGCTGTCGGTGGTCGAGCGAATCGAGCGGGCCGCCATGGAGGTCCCGGAAACTGACTACGTGGTCAGCAGAATCGGCTCGCAGTCAACCGGCTTTGGCGCGGCGAACCAGGGGTCGCAGTTTGCGCAGGTTACTGTGACCCTAAAGGAAAAGCGCGCGCTCATTGACTCCCTTATGTTTTGGAAGTCGGACGGCGACCTGCGCACACGGCGCGATCAGACGATCGCTATCGAATTGCAGCAGAAGATCGGCAAGGTCCCCGACGCCCAGATCTTTGTTTCCGCGCTCACCGGGTTCAGCTTCGGTCCGGACGTGCAGGTCGCCGTCTCGAGCCTGGATCCAGGGAGAGTTCTGCCGGCCGCTATCAAGGCGAAAGAAGCGCTTGCGGGCATTGAAGGCATTGTAAACCTCGACCTCTCCTCGAAACCTGGCAAGCCGGAACTCGTGATTCGGCCCGACCGCGTGAAACTTGCGGACAACGACCTGCCCGTGAACGTGCTGGGCGCGGTCGTGCGCACGCTCTATGAAGGCAACATAGATCTGAAGTACCGCGAGGGCGGCCGCGAATACGACGTCCGAATAAACCTGTCGGACGATGTGCGACACGACTCTTCGGCCATTTCCTCAATTCCCATTATCTTCCGTCAAGGCAACCCCGTGTTCCTGGGGGACGTCGCGAAGATAGAATCGGGCGTTGGACCGGACAAGATCGAAAGGCAGGACCGGCAGCGCGAGGTCATCGTCAGCGGTTATCTGTTGCCGGGCTACGTGATAGGCACGATGGGCGCGGCCATTGACGCCGCCCTCGCCGAAGCCGACCTCGGCGAAGGGGTCACGTTTACACAGCGCGGCGAGAACGAAATGCAGGCTGATGAAGCACCTTTCATGGGACAGGCGTTCATGCTGGCGCTGATACTCGTGTTTATGGTTATGGCGGCGCTGTTCGACAACATCCTGTACCCGCTAATCATTCAGTTGGCGCAGCCGCAGGCGCTCGTCGGCGCATTGATCGCGCTAATGATTACAAACACTCCGATGGACATCGTCGGCATGATCGGCGTGATCATGCTCGTGGGCCTGGTCGGCAAAAACGCGATCCTGTTAGTAGACTATACGAACACGCTGCGCAGACGCGGATACGGCCGGGACGAAGCGTTGCTTGAGGCTGGGCCCATCAGGCTCCGGCCGATCATGATGACCACGATGGCCCTGGTGCTGGCCATGGTCCCGATAGCGCTCGCGCTCGGCCGGGGCTCCGAGTTTCGCGCCCCGATGGGCATCGTGATCATCGGCGGCCTCACGCTCTCGACGGTGCTTACTTTGCTGGTCATTCCGGCCAGTTACACGATTTTCGACGACCTGTCGAACTGGGTCGGGCGCGTGCTATTTCGCAGGAAGCCGCCCGAAGAGCCGCCGAATCCCGAACCCGAGGCCCGCGAACCGACAGAAACGCGCTCCGATGATTAGCGGGAACGGATCGGCGGCGAACCGCCGATAATCGGTGTGTGACGCCGCTGCTGTTACTCCTTGCGATGGCCGACACCGGCCGCGCGCCGGTCGCGTTCGGTCCTGAACCACCCCCTTATGCCCTTAAAATTGGGACGGAATGGGGTGCGCGCGGGAAAGGGGCGTGGCGCACTGCGATTCCGGTGCAGCACAGCGTCGGATGGTGGTGGAGCGGCCATTGGCGCGAGGCTATCGAGTTCGTCTGGTGGTATTCGCCCGATTACGTCGCAGGGCGATTGGGATATCTTGCGGGCGACGAGCGCATGCCGCCGAGCGAGATCGAGAGACGGTGGGCGCACGTCGCGGCGGCAATGAAGGGCCGGCTCGTTTTCCTTGTGCAGTTGGCCGGCGCACCGAAGATTGATCTGCTCTCCGGAACGATTGATGAGCCGGCGAAACTGGACGGGATAAAAGAGGTGAAGTTCTCGCTGCTGGTGGACGGGCACACTTACTCTCCCGAGCAGGCCGGACCCGTGCGCGTGGAACAGTTCCGCGACCGGGTCCTCTTGAGGCGATTTCCGTGGTATCAATTCGGCCCCGGCGGCCATCTGCTCTTGCAGGAAACGGAAGAGCCGCGCAGTGCGGTGCCGGTGATGCTCGGCGACTATCATATATGGCTTTACCGCGTGGAGTTCGGCCTTGATGAACTTCTGCCGGCGATCGAATCCTCCGACTCCTTCTCACTGCGAATCCTCAGCCGCCATAAGCAGCGCCGCGCCGATTTCAACCTTATCGTCCCCGGCCGCGACGACGGCTGACCCTCTCACCGTTCCGCTCTAGCGCCTGCGTCGATGAGCAGGTCCGACCTATGTAGGGGCGACTCGACCGGATGACGCTGGCTTCAATGCGTGCGGTCGAGAGTCGCCCAAACCGCGACCATTGAACACAATGACGCGGCGCCCCCTAAGGCTCGCGCCGGCGAAGGGGGGCGCAAGCAGGAGGGGAGATGGAAACAGACTGCGGTGATGACGCCGGCATCCGGTTCCGCCCGCGTCCGCGCGCGGGCTACGGCGCGACCGCCCAGAGTACCGAGTCTATCCTCGCGACCCACGGGTAAAGCAGGATGGGACCCGCCTCTTTGTAACTCAGCCTTGCCTTCATTACCAGAGTTGTGGGGTCAATGAAGCGCTCGGGCTTCGCTGAGATGTGGACCTCAGTAATCGAATCGGACACCGTCGCTGTACGGAGATCCACCTGCCCGTAGGTGCCCGTAACGTAGTTGAACAGTTCGATCTTCTGTGAGATGTTCGGGATAGATGTGTGGGCCTCGAGTTTGAAGCGAAGCTCCTGGGGCGAATCGGTTCGCGCAGTGCCCTCGACCACAACCTGCACCGGGGCCTCCTGTGTCGTCAGCACAAACCAGGGCCGCACAGCCAGGTGATTGTCGTCACTGAACAACAGGTCTTCAAGGTCTCCGCTCACACGCAGGCCTCGCGCCACAGAAAAGTTGTCCGGGAGTGAAACAAACGGATTCCGCGCAACGACGAGTGTGGCGTCCTGACGTCCGTATGCGAACAGTTCACCGCCGGGCGAATTGGCGATAGAGAAGACACCGGTACCGGTCCCTTCGTCAAACGTCTCGAGCAGCGAGCCGTCGCTGACGCGCCAGAATCTGACACTCGGTTCGCCGATTTCGGCTTCCCACACGGCACTTCCAGACGCCAGGGTCTGGCCGTCGGCAGTGAAAGCGACGGACCAAACTGACTCCTCGTGGCCGGTCAAGGTGTGCAGCAATTCGCCAGTCGTGACCCGCCAGAGCTTAATAGTGCGATCACCGCTCCCCGATGCGAGCGTGGTGTGCTCGCTCGGGGAGAAAGCGACGGACCACACAATATAACTGTGGCCTGTCAAGGTAAGAAGCAATGAACCGCTCGAGACCCGCCATATCTTGATGGTATAGTCCGCGCTCCCCGATGCCAGTCTCTGCCCGTCCGGCGAGTATGCAAGCGAGAAAATCGAATTTGTATGGCCCGTGAGAGTGCGAAGCAGTGTGCCGTCCGAAACACGCCAGATCTTGATCGTTCGATCCCCGCCCGCCGCGATTCTCTCCCCATCAGGCGAAAAGGCAATGGCGAAAATGCGGTTAGTGATGTCGATTACAGTGAGAAGCAATTCACCGGTTGAAACCCGCCAGATCTTGATGGTGTTGTCCCAGCTGCCCGACGCAAGCATCTGCCCATCCGGCGAAAACACGAGCGAAGGAATCGGCCTGGTATGGCCTGTTAGAGTACGAAGTAGTGAGCCATCCGAGACGCGCCAGAGCCTGATGGTGGAATCGTCGTCCCCTGACGGCCACGTTCCGCCCGTGGATACGAACGTCTGCCCGTCCGGTGAGAAAGCAACTGACCGAATCAACCCCCAGTGGTGCAGCAGGCTCCGAATCAATGTGCCGTCAGATACGCGCCACAGATTGACTGCCGTGCCCCTCCCCCCTTGCACCTGTCCGCCTCCCGATGCAAGCATCTGTCCGCCAGGTGAGAAAGCTATGGAACTGACCCAGGATGTGTGTCCGGTGAGGGTCCGAAGGAGCGTGCCGTCTGAAACGCGCCAGAGTCTGATATTCTCGTACCCCGACGATGCGAGCATGTCCCCATTGGGCGAAAAGACAACGCAGGTGACGCCGCTTGGGTGTTGCAGCGTGCGTAGTGGCTTACCGTCGGACACATCCCACAATCTGACAGTTCCATCGAAGCTCCCGGATGCCAGCATCCGCCCATCCGGCGAGAAGGCAACGGACGACACTGAAGCTGTGTGACGGCTTAGAGTGCGAAGCAACGTACCGTCCGATACTTGCCACAGTTTGACAGTGGTATCGCGACTCCCGGAGGCAACCATTTTCCCGTCAGGTGAGAACACAACAGAATAAACATCGCTCGTGTGCCCAGTCAGAGTCCGCAGCAACGATCCGTCGGAAACACGCCAGAGTCTGACGGTGTCATCGCGGCTCCCGGATGCGAGCGTCTGCCCGTCCGGCGAGAAGGCAACGGAGAAAACCCAATTTGTATGGCCCACCAGGGTACGAATCAAGGCACCGTCTGAGACCCGCCAAAGATTGATGGTCGTATCCGCACCACCGGAGGCGAGCGTCTGCCCATCCGGCGAGAAGGCAACGGAGAGAACCCAATATGTATGGCCCACCAGGGTGCGAATCAATGCGCCGTCAGAGACGCGCCAAATCTTGACGGTCCTATCACCGCTCGCAGAGGCCAAAGTCTGGCCGTCGGGCGACAGGGCTACTGAGGTGACCGGATCGGCGTGACCGCCGGCCATCCACAGGATGTCCGGACGGCCCTGGGGCCACGACGACGTCGCAGCGGCGACCGCGACAAGGACGCTGATGCCGCTAACCGATATTCTGAGTCCACTCCATGCCCGTTTCATGTCCACTTACCCCCGGAATGGCCGCGGCCCGTGATCGCACCGCCCGACCATGGCGCACAGCCGAGGCTCCTGGCTGCCGGCCGCAACCTCCTGACGCCTCTTCTCGTTTGACATCCGGACCGGCCTAAATGTTCCCGCCCGGCCCTGGCCTCAACCTGCGCCGGTCCTCAAAGTGGGTCAGGAACCGTCCCCTTCCGCTTCCAAAAACCGCTCTGCCTCGATCGCCGCCATGCAGCCGGTCCCGGCCGCCGTCACCGCCTGGCGGTAGACCCGGTCGGCGGCGTCACCGCTTACGAACACGCCCGGCAGTTTCGTGCGCGTGCTGTACGGTTCCACCTTCAGATAGCCAAGTTCGTCCATGTCCAAGCAATCTTTGAAGAGCTCGGTATTCGGCTTGTGCCCGATGGCGATGAACACGCCGTCTATCGGCATCTCGCGAGTCTCGCCGTTACGCGCATCCTTCAGACGAACGCCGGTGACATGCTTGGTGGGTTCCGACTCGCCCAGAACTTCATCCAGTCCGCTGTACCAAACGAACTCAATCTTCGCGTTATCGAACGCGCGCTGCTGCATGATCTTGCTGGCCCTCAACTGGTCGCGCCGGTGAACCACATACACCTTGCTCGCATGCCGCGTCAGGAAGTTCGCCTCCTCCATAGCCGTGTCGCCCCCCCCGACAACGATAACTTCCTTGCCGCGGAAGAAGAAACCGTCGCAAGTTGCGCACGCGCTCACCCCATAGCCGCCATACTCCTCTTCGCCCGGAACGCCGATCCACTTGGCTACCGCTCCGGTAGCGATGATGACCGTTCTCGAACGGTATTCGTCATCCCCGACGAACACGCCGTACGGCCGCTCGGAAAAATCAACCCGGGTGACATGCGTTTCCACAACGCGTGTGCCGAACCGCTCGGCCTGCTTTCGGAAAAGGACCATCATGTCTGGGCCCATGAGCCCATCCGGGAACCCAGGGTAGTTCTCGACGTCCGTAGTTATCATGAGTTGGCCGCCCGGCTCCTGCCCCGTGAAGAGCAGGGGATCGAGGCTCGCACGGGCAGCATAGAGGGCCGCAGTGTAGCCAGCCGGCCCGGAACCGATGATGATCACGTTTTCGATGGCTCGTTGTTCGCTCACGTTAGCCATTTAACACCATGCGGGGCCGCGGAGTTCCTCTCCGTATTTATTCCGGGTCTGAGAGCGGCCGCCCGAAGGCGCCGAGGCTGGCACGAACCTTGTGCTATCTCCCACAAGGCAGCCCGCCTCGCCGGTTCAATCGCGCAGAAGGGAACCGGCCGAGGACGGCAAACGGAACTGATGAAAACCTTACAGCGAGCATGGAGATTCTCCGCCTTCGAGGCGCGCGCGGCGGCAATCGCCCCAACGGGCCGCGCACGGCACCCGGTGGCGCTGCCCAACGGTCTCATGCCGGTCGCGGTGCAGGTAGTACCTGCGCAACGCAGACGCCTTTGAGTACCTCTCCCCTCCCTGACCCCAGCCGGCCCCTTCGGGGGCCGGCCTCCCTTTCGGGCAAAGCCGTCGCGTTGACTCTTGCAAGACGCGCATCCCACGAACGGCGCGCCGGAGGCCGGAGAAACCATCGCCGTCCGGCCTGATTCAACCGCGTTTCAGGTAGAATTTACGGTCGCAGGCGGCGCATTTGGCCGCTACAATGCAGTGTCCGTTGACGGATTGGTCCGAATGGAGGTACTGACATGAAAGGAACAGTTACACTCTTGTCACTTTTAGCCGCCGGAGCAGCGAACGCCGCGGTGGTCGGATTTGTTGAGGACTTTCCCGCGGCGGGCGGGACGGCCGGTTTCTTCTCAGGGGCGACCCTCAGCAACCCCGGGACCGGTGGAGTCGGCGGAGCCGGCGACGGATACCTTCTTGTGACCCGGGAGTTCGAGGGTCACTTCGGGGCTGCAACTATGCGGACGGAGTTCACCGGCGACCTCATCGCGGACGGCGTCACGGGATTTTCCCTATGGTTGAACGACGTTGGCGACAACGAGGTCTTTGAAGTCCACGTGGGCGTAGGCACTGCTAACCAGAACTTCTGGCTATACACGGTTCCCTTCACGCCCCCGGACAACGAATGGGGGTACTTCTACGCGGACGTCACCAACGCCGGCGCCTGGACGCAGATCATGGGAAGCGGCACTTTCGAGGACGCTCTGCGAAACTCGAACCGGCTGCTCATTCGCCACGATCTGGAGCCGTTCGTCCAGCATCCGGACGAAATCGCAGGGGACTTGGGGATAGACCAGATCACGGTGGTCCCGGAGCCCGCGACATTGCTCGCCCTGACCGGGCTCGTTGCTCTCGCTCTGCGCCGCCGCGCGAAGCGTTAGGCGGCCATTGATAGGCGACTCCCCGAATGTTCGCGTTCGCAACCGCGCTCGTGGGGGCTCCGGTGCAACACTCGATCAGCAGCACGTCGTCAGGCGACGACTCCTGGTATTTATGCTGGATTGACGCAAGACTCCTGAACCTTGAGGTCCGAATGGAGCTGTCTGGTACTATATGTGGCGAAAGCACCGGCGCCTGCCGGAGCGTCGCTACCCAGTTCACGGTTGAAGGAGAGACAGGATGAAAATGGCACACATCGCCGCCAGTGCGTGCATCGCGGCATTCGCGTGCAGCAGCGGTCCCGCGCAGACGATCACGATCCCCGGTTACTTCGTCGAGACGGTTATTACAGGTTTGGACCTCCCGACTACGATGGCTTTCATCGGAGACGACGAACTGCTGGTCCTTGAAAAGAACACGGGCAAAGTGAAACACTATTTGAACTCCACCTTCCAGGGAACCGCTCTCGACCTCATTGTTGCCAACAACGGTGAGAGGGGTCTGCTGGGTATTTGCCTCCATCCGGACTTCGCACAGAACGGACTCGTGTTTCTTTACTACTCCAATGGCGATGAGAAGGGAGGGACTTGGCTCGACAACCGAGTGGAAAGGTTTGTCTGGGATGGCGAAGTCCTCACGTATGAGTCTACAATCATTGTATTCCCAATCGACCCACTGTTTGATCAGTTCAACGGGCCTTGGCACAATGCAGGCATTCTACGAATCGGCCCTGATGAAAAACTTTATATAATCACGGGTGACCTCGGGCGAGGCGCACTCGGCTTCGCGGGGGCCTACCGAACGATTGAGCAAAACGGCAACAATTGGCGGGTAGCGGGTGTCGGCGGCATCCATCGTCTGAATCTCGATGGTTCAATACCGACTGATAACCCATTCTTTTATCATAAAGACGACCGAATCAAGACATACATCTCATACGGCAACCGAAACTCGTTTGGGTTCGCTTTTGATCCGCTCACAGGGCGGCTATGGGAAACCGAGAATGGGCCGGAGGTTTATGACGAACTCAATGTTATTGACTTTGGATTCAACGGCGGCTGGACGAAAATCATGGGGCCTGATTATCGCGACGCAGAGTATGTCCAGAACCTGCAGACGGCCTACGACGCGGAGGACCTCATCTATCTGAAGGGCGCATACTATGGAGACCCTGTTTTCAGTTGGCTGGACCCGATCGGCGTGACGGCAATCCAGTTCCTCAGCAGCATCAAGTTCGGCCAAAACGAGCGAGGCAACGTCTTGATCGGTGACGTCAACACCCGGCAGCTATACCTGTTTGAAGTCAATGAGGCTCGCGATGGAGTTGTACTGTTGCCTGGAACGGAAGACGGGGTTGCCGACACCGACGCCGAACGCGATCAATACGCTGTCGGGTCCGGCTGGGGGATCACGACGGACCTACAGCTCGGTCCGGATGGCTACATTTACACCGTCAGTCTTACTCTCGGCTCGATCTTCCGCATCCGCCCCGAAATGGACCCGTTCGTTCCAGAGAGTTTCACAGTTTTCCGCGGCCTGCTGCTCTCCGGCGGGCTGCCGGACCTATTCGAAAGCGACGACTCGCGTCTGGTTGTGCAGACGGGGCAATTCGCCCCGAGCACTCAACCGCCCGTTCAGATAGAGGTCACGGGCACGTCGCCGACAGAGACCACGAGCGAGTTGAGGTTCCGGTTCGAAGGGATGGCGAGCAGGGCGTTCATCGAGCGGCGAATCTCGCTGTACAACTACGTCACGCAAAGTTACGAGGAGTTGCACGTCGGCATGGCGGCGACTTCGGACGAGGTGATAGAGATCGTCGTCACCACTAACGCTTCCCGGTTCGTCGAGCCGGGCACAAGACAAGTAAAGTCGCTGATGACTTGGAGGGCCGCGGCAATCAGCTTCTTCACAGGCTGGAACGTCGGAATTGACCAGACGATCTGGACCGTTCGCGTTCAGTAGGCGCAGGCCATCATCTGCCCGATGTTGCCCATCCGCTTGACGATTCCTGGTATTTGTGCTGGATTGACGCAAACCTTGAAAAACTCAGGTCCGAATAGAACTATCTGCTATATTATGGTGATGTCAGCGGCGCCTGCCGGAGCGTCACAACTGAGTTCCAGCCTGAAGGAGAGATAAAATGAAAATGGTTCAGATCGCTGCCAGTGCGTGCATCGCGGCATTCGCGTGTAGCAGCAGTCCCGCGCAAACGGTCACGCTTCCCGGATACTTCGTTGAGACGGTCGCAACAGGCCTGGACCTCCCAACCAACTTCGCATTCATTGGCGACAATGATATTCTCGTTGTGGAGCAGTGGACAGGCAAGGTAAAACGGTTTCTCGATAGGGCCTACATGGGCGAGGTGCTGGACCTCACCGTTGTAACCTCTGAGTTTGAATCCGGCCTGCTGGGGATCGTCGTTCATCCGGACTTCGAAGAGAACGGCTATGTGTATCTTTATTACTCTCATGCTGAGGAGAAGGCAGGAGAATGGACGGACAACCGCGTCGAGCGCTTCACATGGACCGGCTCGAAACTAACATTCGATTCCATGATCATCCAGTTTCCGCGCGATGAATCACAGGCGAATGTACCGGCACATAACGCTGGAATCATGCGGTTCGGCCCGGATGGGAAACTCTACGTCATTACCGGCGACCTCTATCGCGGCCCGTTCGGAAACCCGCGAATCGAACAGAACACGGACGAGACGGCGGTCGCCGGCGTAGGCGGGATCTACCGCCTTAACCCCGACGGTGCTATTCCAAGCGACAACCCGTTCTTCAGTCACCCTGATCCGAGGATAAGAGCCCTCTTTGCCTACGGTATCCGCAATTCATTTGGCATGGAGTTCGATCCTCTCACCGGCCGGCTCTGGTTCACTGAGAACGGGCCAAACGTATACGACGAGGTCAACATCGTGGATGCAGGAATGAATTCCGGTTGGCTGAAGATCATGGGCCCCGACGCCCGCGAGGCCGCGTACGGTAGGAACGGCGGCAGATCGTGGGACGCTACGGATCTCGTCTACTTGCCGGGCGCCTTCTATCGGGACCCAGTCTTCAGTTGGCTCACTCCAATTGGAGTGACCGCCATCCAGTTCTTGAACAGCAGAAAGTTCGGCCCCAACGAACGTAACCATGTCATGGTGGGCGAATTCAATCAGCCGCGTGGCATCTACCTCTTCGAAGTCAACGCCGCACGTGACGGATTTGTGCTTTCAGGCGGAACTAAGGATCGTGTCGCAGACAATAACAAGGAGCGACAGCAAAACGTTGTTGGATCGAACTGGCAGATCATAACTGATATGCGCATCGGCCCGGATGGTTACCTCTATATCTCGACACTGTACCAGAGTTCGATCTTCCGCATCCGCCCAGAGATGGACCCGTTCGTCCCCGAGAGTTTCGTTGTTGCCCGCGGGCTGGCCCTCTCCGGGGACCTCCAGAGCCTCGCGGACAGCGACGACGACCGGCTCGTGATCCGTCCCTGGTTCGTACTCACCACAATCGAGGCCCCGGTCCAGGTGATTGTGGAAGCCACGTCGCCCGTCGAAACAACGACGGAACTCAAGTTTACTCTCGAGGCCTCAGCAAGCATCCCGAACATCATGCAGAGTATAGAACTCTTCAACTTCACGTCCGGCATGTACGAGGAGGTGGACGCGCGAATGGCTGCGATCTCCGATTCCGTCGTCGAACTGACATTCTTGGCAGACCCGTCCCGGTTCATTCAGCCCGGAACCAAAACGATGCGGGCGCGGCTGAAGTGGAAAGAAGCGGGACCGATCCTGCTTTACCCATGGAGAGCGCGGGTTGACCAGGTGATCTGGACCGTTCGCGTTCAGTAGGCGCAGATCATCCTCTGCCCGATGTTGCCCATCCGCATTACGCAGCGCGGCTGAGCACGCTGCCGTCCAGGCCCTATTACTTACAGGCAATCCTCTTCGCTGAAACAGATGCCTGTTGACGCCGGAGCCCGTTGCGGAACAGAACCGTTGCTTGCCAAAGCCGCCCACAGAACGTGTGTATCCGGACCTGCCCGACTGGGCTCCCGCATTCGAATACGGAGATCGAAGAAGATGGAGTTTTCTCGGAGAGACTTTATTAAGAGCGTGTCAGCCGCAGCGCTTTCCTGCTCGTTTCCTTTGACGCTTGCCGGACGAGCGCGCGCTGACGATCTGGCCCACGTCAATGCGCATCTGAGGGTCAAGGATTTCGGCGCCAACATATGCACATGGATTTTCGACAAATCGCGCCTATACCGCCGGGAACAGATCAACCAGGTTAAACGCTGGAGGTTCACAAAGCTGAGGCACAACACCTTGACCGCATACCTGGAGGGCTACGACATCAATCACGCAGTGACTGTGGTCGAAGAGTGCCAAGAAGCGGGCATCGAGTACACGTTTGTCGCCGCAGACGCCGAGCCCGGAGTCGAGGACCTCGTGACGTCTGAGCAGAAGGCCGCACTAATGCAGCGATACGACGGCAACATCAATAACGTCCGCCGGGCCATCACTTCCATCGGGATCGGCGCCGACATCTCCCACATCCGGGACTTCCTCCTTGACAGGATAATGTGGATGCGCGGCCAGTTCCCGCAAGGAGTCCGGATGCAGCCCTACAACGGCCCGGAGCTGGACGGCTATCGGCACTGGAATATGTACGACCTGGAGTTTCGCGGCTTCGCTCGGGGCGTCGGTTTCCAGGTGCCGGAAGAGAGCGGTCCCGGTTTCGCGCAACCGGACACAATCATCCGACAGAACTACGATGACTTCCGGCTCGCCGCGAAGGCGATCTGGGGCGAACCCTGGCTTAATACGTCGAATCACGTTTACGAGTTTGACGGGCGCGTGCGTTACACCGGCGCAATGACGCCGCACGTCACCGAGTTCGGTGTTGACCTCTACAGCGTCCCGAACCGGGCCGACGCTTTCCGGACGCTCCCACTCCGCATCATCCAGGCCACCGCAGACGCGGGCATTGAGGCCTCGAGCCCCGGCGGTGTCTGGAACGTGAAGGAGATATTCCTGCACGCGCCCCTCGACGGGCGATGGAAGCGTGTCCTGTGGCGAGGGGGCGACACCCGTCCCTTGTGGGATCCCGTCCTGTATCAGGCCTTTCTGGACAGCCAGGGCCGACAGTGGTTGAACTACGATGCAGTGATGATGGAACCCGGAATACCCGAAGCGATAGGCGACGTTATGCGCGTTCTCGGGGCAGGCCGGCGGTGGCCGAAACTCAGCGAGAGGCCGGTCGAAAGAGGAAAGCAGTTAGCGCCGCCCCTGCGAAGTCCCTGGCGCCGCGGACCGGTGAGACCCTGGGGTTCAGGGCCGAATCTGAATCGCGATATCGGCCGCCGCGCGGCCTAACGCTCCCAGTCCACCACGTCTAACGTTGTGGTCTCAACGCTCGCGCCCGCCGTCAGCCGCACCAGATACCTGCCGGCCTGTACCATCGGTCCCGGCCGGCGGCGCCCTCCCGAAGAAGATTCCCTCAGGTTCCATCGCACAACATTGATCCCCGGCTTGCCTGACCCCTCGAGTTCACGCACGACTTCCCCCTGGACGTCCAGAATCTCTATTGTCACGTCCCCCCCGATCTCAGCCTTCAAGAAATATGCCAGCGTTGCCCCAGCCGGCGGGTTGGGCGCGGCGTACCGCCGATGGCCGTTGAAAGAGTCGAACATGTTTCCGATGAAGTTGAACGCGAGGGCGGTGTCCGGTCGGAAAAGATGCACGTCCTTGGCCAACACTTCGTCGGTAAGTTGCCGAAGCGGGGTTATGTTCGCAATGAAGATGCCGCGGCCGTGCGTTCCCAATACAAGGTCGCCGTCACGCGGGTGAATCAGCAAGTCTTGAACTGGCGTTGTTGGTAAACCGTTAGTAAGTTTGTGCCAATCCTCACCACCGTTCAAACTTATATGGCATCCCAATTCGGTGCCCACCACCAATAGGTTCGGATTCATGCGGTCCTCGCGAATGACCGACACCGGCTCGTCCGGCAGGTTGCCCACTATCGAAGTCCAGGTTTCGCCGAAATCCGTTGTCTTGTAAATGTACGGGCGAAAGTCATCTTCGCGAAATCCGGTAAAGCAAACATACGCGGTTCCCAATTCGTGATAGGAAGCGATAACGCGGCTCACCCACCAGCCGCTGGGCGCACCTTCAATATTCTGATTTACCTGCGTCCATTCATTGCCGCCGTCGCGGGTCAGCCACACGTTTCCGTCGTCGGTGCCCGCCCACAGCACGCCGGATTGCAGCGGAGATTCATCCAGCGTCGTGATTGTGCAGTGGGGCACGTTGCCCCCGATCTTTTCCTCGTCATTGGTCGTCAAGTCTGGGCTGATTGCCGTCCACGAGTTGCCGCGGTCGAGCGACTTGAAGACCTTCTGGGCGCCCCAGTAAACGATCTGCGTGTTGTGGGGCGAGAGCAGGAACGGCGTCATCCAGTTGCGCCGGATTCCGCCTTCGCGAGGGCGGATGCTCCTCGATACCCGCTTCAAAACGTCCACGCGGGAGATCCCGCCGAATTGCGTCGAAGTGAACACAGTGTACGGGTCCTCCGGGTCGGGAATCGAATAGAAACCGTCGCCGCCAAGAATGTTCTCCCATTGCTTGTTGGAAATGCCGGACCGCCTGCGCGTGCGTGAAGGGCCGTACCACACGCCGTTGTCCTGCGTGCCGCCCATCACGTTATACGGCAAGGCCATGTCTGCGCCTATCGCATAGAACTGCGGGATCGGCAGGTTGTTTATGAAATCCCAATTATCTCCGCCGTCGTAACTTATGTAGAATCCGCCGTCGTTTCCATCCAGCAGCCGGTCGGTGTTGTTCGGGTCTATCCACAGGGCATGATGATCCACGTGCGTGCCCTGGCCGATCCGTTGATACGTCTTGCCTCCGTCCTCGCTGCGCATGAACCGTGTGCCCAAGACGTAAACGCGGTCTGGGTCCTGGGGGTCAACTCGAATCTGGCCGTAATAGTAACTGCCGGTTGCACGGCCCTCGTTCACCTTCGTCCACGATGCGCCCGCATCTTCGCTGCGATATATCTCTATGCCGGTTTGCGGTGTGCGGTTGTCAATGGTCGCGTAAACGATGCGCGTGTTTTTCGGGAAAACCGCTATTCCGATGCGCCCGATCCTATCACCTTCCGGCAGGCCGTTTGCCAGCCGCGTCCATGTCTCGCCGCCGTCCGTCGTCTTGTAGATACCGGATCCCGGACCGTCGCCGCGGTAGTTCCACGCGCGCCGGATACGGTCGTACGCGGCCGCATAAAGCACCAGATTGTCCTCCGGGTCTTGGACGATTTCGATGAACCCGGTCGTGTCGTTGTCGCCTTCTAAGATGAGATCCCAGGAGCCCCCCCCGTCGGTCGTCTTGTAAACGCCGCGTTCGCCGCCGCCCCGGTAAAGGGGCCCGGCCGACGCGACATACACGACGTTTGGGTCCTTCCAGTCAATCGCGATGCGGCCGATATGCACGCTATCGTTCAGACCCGTATTCGCCCAGGTTTGGCCGCCGTCCGTTGATTTGTAAACGCCGTCTCCGAAGTGGCAACTGCGCTGGTTGTTATGCTCGCCGGTCCCGACCCATATGATATCCGGGTCAGTCGAGGCGATCGCGACATCGCCGATTGATACGGTCTTCTGGTGGTCAAATATCGGCGTCCAGGTCGTGCCGTTGTTCACGGACTTCCAAAGTCCCCCCGACGCGGAGGCAACATACAGGACGTGCGGCTCACTCGGGTGGACCTCGATATCAACGATGCGGCCGCCGGTTACGGACGGCCCGATGGACCGGAACTCGACCGCCCTCAGCAGGTCAGCGGCATTGGTCGCCGATGAGCTCTGAGATCCGGCCGAGACGGACGTCAAGACGAGAAGAAACGGAAGGATTAGCGCATGAAGTCCCACGCCCGTACTTTACCGGGCGCCGGTGGACGCGGGTTCCGCCGCGTCACCGCTTGTCCGGCGGGATCCTATAGGTGGGCCTGCCTCGGCTGTCCGTGAACGTCAAGCCCTCGACCGTCTCATGCCCGGTCAGCCACACGCGCATCACGCCGCTGTCGTCGAACAGAAGAAGGCCGGGGCCGTGCCCAGGCCCCGCTTCGCGGCCCTCGTCGAGGGAGAGAACCTCATCCCCCCCATTGGGCGCTGCCAGCAAGACGCGCATTTCGCCGTTCGCGTCGTACAGCCGAAGCCGCGGTCCGGTCGTCGTGACCGTCAGCTCCCCGCGCGTAGCGCCGCCGTCGCCGATTAGTTCAAACTTCTTCGCGCGGACGACCTCGGCGACGCCCTTTTGCCATCCGCCGAGCGCCAGCAGGGGGAGGACGACCAGCCCCGCGCAAAGGAGCGCCAGCCGCCGGTTCGCCTTCTCCAGCCGCACAACCCTGTCTTCGAGTGTCCTGTTCATGGCTATATGGTACAAGGTTTCGGCGAGGGCGTCAATAGGGCAATGGCGATCCCACGGCCGTTGTTGGCCGGAGCGGCCGGGTTGTCGGCGTGAGGGATGAAATCCGCCACACTTCGTACATGGCGTCGGCCATAGCGTGGCGGTATTGCGCAGGGGTACTCGCCGCCCTGGCGGTGGGCCTGTTTCCCTACTGGCTGGCCCTGTGGCAATACGGAGATGCCGCTGTGTTGTTGCCTGTTCTCGCGTACTCCGTGCCGACCCTGCTGGCCGCGTTCTTCGCTGCGTCTGCGTTCCGTTCCGAGAAATGGCGCTCTCTGCGCATTGCCTCTTGTGTGATGCTATATGCAGCGGGGGTTGGGTCGCTCATTTGGGCGATTCTGTGGATGGTCGTTCTTCTTAACGGGGAGGACTTCGGCAAGGAACCGCCGACGCTGGCCCTCATCTTCTTCCCGTTCATCCTTCCGTGGTTCGCCCTGAGCGCACTCGCGGTCCTTCTTGCCCGCCATTCATGGAAGCTCGGGGACTGAATGCCCGGTCTGTCGGCAACGTCACTACTCGCGGACCGAGCCTGACAGCAGGTGGAGGTTCCACGCTCGAGGAGCCCGGCCCCGGCGAGGGCGCCTCGAAGACAGAGACGGCTGAAGAGGGGGAAGCGAAAGGAATGGGACCTGAGCGCGGCGAATCAAGCCGAAAGGAGGTTTCACGATGCATAGATTCCTGACAGCGGCGCCCGCGATCGCACTCTTGGGCTCCGTATTGACTTCGGGCAGCATGGTCACGGTTTCCGGGGCCGTGGAGCAGCCGGGCGGCTTGGCAATAACGAAGACTATGGGGCTGCGGACGGCGCTGGAATCCGCGGGCGGACTGCGGGAGGACGCCGACCCGAAGAAGATCGAAATCCGGTCCGCCGACGGGAGCTCGAAGATAGTGGACGCCTCGAAGTTGGGGCCGGTCGCAACCCTGCGCCCGGGCGACACGGTGTCGGTACCGATTCTCAATGAGGACGATTACGTGTTCATCAAGGGCGCCGTAGCGCTGCCGGGCATGATTGAGTACTCGCCCGGTCTCACCCTGCGCGACGCGGTGAGGCAGGCGGCCCCGTTCGATGAAGTCGGCCTGAGCACGGTGCGGCTCACGCGAACCCTTGCGGACGGAACGTCTGAGACTCTTGAGATAAACCTCGACGCGGTGGAATCGGACGCGGCCGAAGGCATAGCACTGGAGCCTGCCGACAGAATCGAGGTTCCATACGTTGGTCAAGGCAAATCGGACCGGGACCTCTTGACGATCGTTGTCATCGGCTTGCTGGTCATCCTGCTATTGAGGTAGCGCCGCGTGGCTTGCGTGACGGTTGATTCAGGTGGCAGCCGCGCAGGACCCAATGCACGCGAGATCTGGGTAAGATTCGGCCAATGGCGAACGGGGCACGACTCGAGACCCACCTGCAGCAGAAACGCCAGGCGATCGGCGTTGTGTGGTTGGCGGTGGGTGTGGTCATTGTTGCGAGCGCCGCAGCCGCAGTGATTCTGTTTTTCGAGCGCTTCGCCGTTTCACTTTTGGCGGTTGGTTTCTTCTTGATGAATTTCCTCGGCGGTTACATGGTTAGACTCGGTATGGAGTCGATCTGGGGGGCCAATGGCATCATTCGATACCGCAAGATCGGTATCGTTGCGGGCTTCGCGCTTGCCGCCATCGTCATTGGGTTCGCCGTCTTCGACTTCAGGCCGTCTCTCGGAGAACGCGTAGGGTTTGGCTACATGGGTGTTTTCATTCTGTTCATAACGGGTTGGAACTGGATTGCCCTGCGCCGCATGCAGGCGGGAGAAAGCGCAGCCACGCACCCCGCACGGAATCACGACTGAAGCGCCAGACGTTTTTCCCAACGCCGAAACTCCCTCAACACGCCGCGTGTTGAGGGAGTCAACGAATCACCGACCCTTCATAAACCTCTTCGAAACAACCATAGCCGGATGCGGCTTGCCGCGTATCTCCACCGAACACGGCTGTTTCAGTTTCGCGTGCTCCGTCTCAACGAAAGCGAAGGCGATGCCACACTCGAATGTCGGCGAATAAACGCCGCTGCTGACCGTGCCGATTCGCGCACCGTCGCGCAACACGGGATACCCCTCTCTCGGCACTATCTTCGTCTCCATCCGAATCCCGACCAGTTTCCGGGGGGGGCCGTCCTCGCGCATGCGGTTTATCTCCTCGGACCCTATGAACTCCTTCCCTTTTGAGCAGACCCAGCCGAGACCGGACTCTATCGGATTTATTTTGTCGCTCAGTTCGTTACCGTAAAGCGGCAACCCGGCTTCGACGCGCAGAACGTCGCGCGCCGCGAGCCCGCATGGCGTGACCCCCGCATCCAAAAGCGCCTGCCAAACCTCTTCGGCGTGGTCCGTGGGCAATATAAGTTCGAAACCGTCCTCGCCCGTGTAGCCGGTGCGCGCGGCGAAAGCCGGAGCGCCCGCCGTGGTGCATTGAACTGTGTGAAACCGCTCCGTCTCCAATATCTTCTCTTCCGAAATGCCCTGCACAATCTCCGAGGCCTTCGGTCCTTGCACGGCGATCATCACCGTCTCGAAGGTCTCTTCTGCAATTACAACGTCATGCCGGTTCTGCGACCGCATCCATTCCAGGTCCTTCTCGCGGTTCGCAGCGTTTATGACCATGCGGAAGACGCCGCCGGATACCCGATACACCATGACGTCGTCGACGCATGTGCCGTTCGGATAGCAAAGGAGCGAATAATGCGAGCCGCCGTCCTCCATCTTCGCGATATCGTTGGTGGTCACCAGTTCCAGAAACTCGCGCACTCGTTCTCCCCGGAACCATGCGCGGCCCATGTGTGAAACGTCGAACATCCCGGCCGACTCGCGCACCGCGCGGCTCTCGGCGATGACGCCCATATATTGCACCGGCATCTCCCACCCGGCGAACTCCACTATGCGCGCGTTCAGGCTTTTGTGCGCGGAAAAGAGCACCGTGCGGCGCGGATCAGACATGCGGCGGAGTTTACTCTGCGGCCGGCTGCCGCACCTTCTCACGCAAAACGGCGGAGAGCGACCAGTTCGACTCCTCGAGCACGCGCCTGGCTTCGGTTTCGCCCAAACCCAACTGCGTCCTCACGATTCGGACGGCGCGGAGCCGCAGTTTCTCGCTCACCGGGTTCATGTGGCTCATCAGGTTGCCGCGGACGCGGCCGCAGAGGACCATCGCGCCGACGCTTATCATGTTCAGCGTCATCTTCTGCGCGGTCCCCGCCTTCAGCCGCGTTGATCCGGTTATCACCTCGGGGCCGGTGTCGAGCAGGACCGGGATATCCACCGCGTCCAGCAGGGGCGCGCCGGGGTTGTTGCAGACCCCGATCGTGGGCAGACCATTTTCGGCGGCGCAAGATATCGCCTCCAGCACGTATGGCGTCGTGCCGCTCGCCGTGATGCCCACGGCCAGGTGGCTGGACCGCACAGGCGCCCCCGCAGGCATACGGACGACGGCTTCTTCCCCCCGCCTCGCGCCGGGACCGAGGCTCCTGAGCAGGTTCTCCAGGTCGCGGCGCGCCTGATTCCGGTTATCTTCGGCAGCTTCATCTGCCGACCCGAGAGTGCCGCCGGGCGCCAGCACTACGAACCTGCCGGGCTCCACGCCGAAGGTCGGCGGCAGTTCGGCGACGTCCAGACCCGCGACGCGCCCGCTGGTTCCGGCGCCCACATAAATCGTCGTTCCCCCGCGGCCGTAGCAATCGGCCACCGCTTCGATGGCGCGAACGATCTCCTCTTCGGCCGCGAGCACCGCCCGCCCCACCTGCTCGTCCTCGCGCGACATCAGACGCACGATCTCGACAGGGCTCATCCGGTCGAGGTTCTCGCTAGCAGGGTTCCGTTCTTCCGTGCGCATCAGATCAACCTCCCCGCAATCTCGGCCGCGCCGTGCACAGGCGCCGGCAAGTCGAACTCCGCCTCCAATTCCTCCGCGCGACACCAGAAACCCAACTGCTGGGCGAACGCGTCTCGATAGATCGCGTGCCTCCACAGACCGCCCTGGCACCCTATCCGAGGGCGGATCAGATTGGGATGGTGTTGGCGCAGGTGCATCGAGACCTGGTGCGCCAGTTTACCGGGATGGATCCTGAGCGCCCGGAGAGCGTAGACCGCCTCGGCCTCGGCGTCGGCTGCGAAGGCCGGGGCCAGCGACGCGAGCAGACGAGCCGGGTCCGGCACCGCATGCAGGGCGGCGGTGACCTCCGGCTTCCTCATCGACCCGAAACCCTCCAACACCGACAGGCGGAGAGTCTCCGACACGTCGTCGGGGGGGGCCTCCAAGAAGTGCTGCAGGGCTTCGCGCCCATATTGAAACGCGCTCCCTTCGTCGCCGAGCAAATGGCCTTTGCCTCCCGACCGATGCACGATGCCGTCAGGTCCGAAACTGCACACGAAACTGCCCGTCCCGGCCAAGACGCACACGTCTATCCCAGGGCCGCAGGCCACCAGCGCGGCCTCGAAATCGGGAACGGCGGCCACGGTAGACCTCGGGAACAGATCGTGAAGAAGCGTCT
>JADFGT010000035.1 GCA_022567555.1 Armatimonadota bacterium
CGGTTTCTCCGCGCTCGGTTGGGCGCTCTTCGTCCCACCGTCCAGAGTCTTTAGCGCAGGCTTGATACGCCGCGCGCCCATGAACCGTTGCGAATAGTAACCGGTGTCAAGCCGGTTGATGCGCACCCTGTTCTTTGCGCTGCTCGCGTGGATGAACTCGCCGCCGCCGATGTACATGCCCGCATGATTAACGCGCGAACTGTTGCGCGTTCTGAAGAAGACCACATCCCCGGGCTGGAGTTCCGATTTCTTCACCGATTGGCCGAAGGTGGACTGGCTGCGAGACGTTCTCGGTATCTTCACGCCTTCAACTTGACGGTACAAGTACATCACGAAACCGGAGCAGTCGAAGCCGCGCGTTGTGGAGCCGCCGTACACATAGCGAGTTCCAAGCAGTTTCTTCGCCTCGACAATCAGGGCGAGTGCGGAGGGGTCCGCGGGCGCTTGCGCGGCGACTGCGGCAGAAGCGTTCCTTGAATATGGATTCAGCAGATCGCCCCGAACGTAGCCTACTGTTCCTTTGGGGAATCTCAGTTTGTACCAGTCTCCGTCCCGGGCCAAGACCGTCGCTACGGTTCCTTTGCTCACGGCGGTTATCCTTTTGTGCTCCGTGCCGGGGCCGCTGCGAACGTTCACGTAGTCACCTCTGACCGTTACCTGCGGCGTGGCTATGCGGCTGCCGTTGCTCCTTGGTATGTTCAGTTGCCGGCCGATTCGGAGCAATTCCCAGTCGACGCCCGGATTTGCTTGATGGAGCGCGGACAGAGTGACCTCCAGTTTGCGGGCGATCTTCCAGTCGTTGTCTCCCCTCAAAACTGTGTAGGTGCCGGCGAAGGAGACCGTCTTCGCCGAAGAGACAGTGCTAAGGAGGTCGCCGCGCACCCAGCCGACGGTTCCATTCGGAAAGCGTAACCTGTACCAATCTTCCTGCCGTTCGAGAACTGTGGCGAGCGTTCCCTTGGCGACCCCGGCAATTCGCTCGTGCTCGGTGGACGGTCCGTTTCGAACGTTCACGTCTGTGGCGCTGACCTTCACCTTTCCGAGCGTCGGCGCGCGTCCGTTCAAATAGGACTCAGGGCTTTCCGGAAGCCGCAGCACCCGGCCCGGCTGCAAGGACTTTGCGTCCGTTATACCGTTCTTTTTCGCAAGCGCCGAAACCTTGCACCCGAACTTCGACGCAATGTCGGAAAGCGTGTCGCCCTTCTTCACTGTGTACGTGCTCTGGGCGAGGCCGCACGCAAACAAAAACACCACCGCCACAACGACGAGAGTCCTTGTCAGCATTCTATGCTGTTTCCTCCCACGGAACCGGCTAACAATCCTTGTCATTTCTACGCGCTATTGACCACATTACCTAATCCTCGTCCCCGAAGGCAAGCCGGCCGGGCGCCGTTCGCCAGGCTCCCGGACGGAGGGCAGCCGTGGACCGGCTCGATACCCTGCGATTATGCGGACCAACCGCAGACGCGCCGAACACAAGGAACATAGGCTAACATTCGGGCCGTCCGAATCGGGTCCTGCGGCAATGCTGAGCATCCTGATCGTCAATTGGAACACGAAGGAGCACCTGAGGCGGTGCCTGGCTTCGATCCGCGAACACGCCCCCTCCGAACCATGGGAGGTGATTGTCGTGGACAATGCGAGCCCGGACGGTTCGGCGGACCTCGTGAAGGATGAGTTCCCGTGGGTGCGCCTGATCGCCTGCATGAAGAACATCGGGTATGCGGCCGGCAATAACCGCGCCTTCGGCGCCGCCGAGGGAGATCACCTGCTTACGCTGAACCCGGACACGGAGTTCTTCGACGATTCGCTGCAAAGGGCCGTGGAAACTATGAGCGGGCGTGCCGACGCCGGCGCGCTCGCCGGCAAACTGCTGAATCCTGACCGCACTGTCCAGATGAGCCTACGCGGTTTTCCACGTCCGTTGGCCATAATCTGTGATGCGCTCGGGCTTGGTAAACTGTTTTCGAGGAACCGCTTCTTCGGCGCCTATCGTCAAATGTGGTTTGACTATTCGAAGGCGGCAGAGGTTGAGCAGCCGATGGGCACGTTTGTTTTGTATCGCCGCGAAGCGCTCGACCAGGTGGGCCTGATGGACGAGCAGTTCCCGATCTTTTTCAATGACGTTGACCTGCTGTATCGCATCCGGAAGAAAGGTTGGAAGATTCTGTACACTCCGGAGGTGCAACTGATTCATCACGCCGGAGCCAGCACGCGGCAGGTCCGCAAGGCGATGATCTGGGAATCGCACCGTAGCTTAATCCGCTATTATCGCAAGTGGTATGCGCGGTGGTGGAATCTCCCTGCGCTGTTTCTTTTTGACATGATCGTTTGGTTCGCAGCTTGGGTTCGCGCACGGGGTTGGCATGCCGGATTTCGACCTTAGCATCACGATATGCAGCTGGAATACGCGCAACGACCTGCGCGAATGCCTTGCGAGCCTGGGCAAGGTCCGGGATGAGGCGAACTTCGAGGTCATCGTCCTCGACAACGCCAGCGACGACGGCAGTCCGGACATGGTTCAGCATGAGTATCCGTGGGTGCACCTGATGCGGCGCGATGAAAACCTGGGTTTTGGGGCCGGCCACAATAGGGCGATGCGTGAAGCGGGCGGCGCTCTTGTCATGCCGCTCAATTCCGATACGATCGTTCACGAAGGAGCGATCAGAGCGATCGTAAAGTTCATGGAGGAGAAGCCTGACGTCGGGGTCCTGGGTCCTAAACTGCTGAATCCGGACGGATCGCTTCAGTACAGTTGCCGGCGCTTTCCGACGCCGATGGCCGCCCTGTTTCGCAACACTCCGCTCGGAAGGCTGTTTCCGAACAATCGCTTTTCTCGCGATTACTTGATGCAGGATTGGCTGCATGACGAGCCGAGAGATGTTGATTGGGTGAGCGCAGCGGCTGTCTGTATCCGACGCGCAGTCTATGAGAAGATCGGCGGTTTTGACGAGCGCTTCTTCATGTATATGGAGGACGTGGACCTTTGCTTTCGCGTGTGGAAGGCCGGCTATCGAGTGACATATTTTCCGGGCGCAGTGATAACGCATGCTATCGGGCGCAGCACTGATATTGCGGCGAACAAGATGATTCGCCAGTTTCACCACAGTATGATGCTGTTCTACAAGAAGCACCATCTCCCGAGTATGCCGCTCTTGCTCCGGCCGCTTGCGGTCGGGTCGGCGGCAGTCATGCTCTGGCTGAGGCGGACGGTGCTGATAGCGAAAAACCGCTTGGATGAATGGAAGCGGAGGACGGGCAGGCTGTGATGCGGCTCTGGCTGATAGCGATCTGGGGGCTTGTCCGCCGCTTAGGACTTCCCGCTGTTCTACTGCTTATCGGCCTGGCGCTCGCGCCCTGGCTCGGAGGCCGTCTTCCGATCGGTTCGGGCGCCCTCGTACCGGAGCATTTCCTTCATGAGGCGTTTATTGCGCGAATGGTTCCGAGCGTGGGCCAGGCTGTGCTTGCGCTGCTGATCGCAATTCCGTTCATCTGGATCGTTGTGAAAAGGCCAGTGTTGACGGCGCCGGCGAGCAATATTACCGGTGCGGTGTTTCTTTTTTGGGTCTGGATGGGTTTCTCTGCGCTCGCTTCGCAGTTTCCAAACGAAGCGTTCGCAGAGTTCGCACGCTGGACGGTATATCTGCTGATGATGGCCGGCTGCGTGATGGCGCTGGGCCGGTCCGCGGGCGTGCATGCGGCGTTGGGAGCGATCATCGTCGGCGTTTCGCTGGCGGCGCTGGGCGGCATTTCGGAATACCTTGCAATGCGAGAGAACGATCCGACGTGGCGTATTTTCGGCGGTTGGCATAACCCTAATGCGCTTGCCGCAATGTTTGCGTTGGCGCTGCCCGTAATGCTTTCCGTTGCGATTCTCGGCGCGTATCGCAAGGGCGGCGCAAACGGCGCGCGGCCTTTTTGGCAGTCGCCTGCAGGCGCGGCGATCGCCATCTTCGCGGCGGCGCTAACGCTTGCCGCGCTGTGGCTCACGCAATCCAAGGGGGGGTTGATTGCCTGCGTAGTAGGGCTGCTTGCTCTGTTTGTGATGCTCGGCGTGGAGGCGCATCGGAGAAACCGCCCCGCAGTCCCTGTCGCGGCCGCAATGGCGGCGATTCCGTTCATCTTAGCCGCGGCCATACTGTTTGTCGGTTACGCCGGCGGGAGCCGTGTATTCTCGGCCGGCGCAGAGGCCCAACAGAGCGTCGGTTTCCGGGCGCAGTTGTGGAAAGACAGCCTGAAGATGGTCACGGACAACTCTTTTGTCGGTGTGGGCCCCGGAGGGTTTGATCCAGCCTTCCCGCGCTATTCCGAGACGGAAGGGTCGGTCCATGCGCACAGCAGTTACGTGCAACTGATTGTTGAGAGCGGGCCGCTCGCGCTCGTGCTGCTGCTCGCTGTCGCATTCTTATGGTTCTCTTCGCTCCTGCGCCGGCATCCCGCCGCGCCCGCTTCGACGAACGTTTTGCGCGCGGGAGTGATCGGTTCCGTTGCAGCGGGGGGGGTGAGCGCGCTTATTGAGTCCAGTTTCATCTATTTCGGTTTTTCGGTGTTGTTCTTTGCGTTGTTTGGGATCGGCTTGTTGCTGTCGGTGGACGGAGCGCGTTCCGAGCGGTTTCCGCTTGTCAGCCGTGCGTTCGGCGGCACGGTTTTGGGACTCGGCGCGATCGCTTATCTTCTCGCGTTTGCAGTGGCGGACGTTCAGACGTCAATGGCGCTCCATGCCATAAGGACCGGGGACTCGAAGACGGCGATGGCGCGGCTTAGCAGCGCGACGCACTGGCTGCCGGTCCACTCCCACGCCTACTCTTTACGAGGCCGCCTCAATCTGGAGAGCGGGGATGCGGCCGCTGCCCTGGCGGACTTTAGGCAGGCCGCCGCGTTGAGGCCCACGTCTTCCACGTTCGCACGGCTCGCCGGTGCGATGGCACGTGCTCGGGACGTGCAAGGAGCGGTGGAAAACTATCGGCGCGCGATTGCCTTTGCTCCAGCGAACCCGCGTTGGCGCCGCGAACTGTTCGAGTTTTTCAGGAACAGCGGAAACGCGCGCGCGGCCGGGCAGGTTGCCGAAGAGCTGGTCGAGATGGAGAGTTCGACCTTCTTCAGCCTGCGGGCGCTCCCGTGGCTGGTGAACACCGACACCGTCGGCGCGCGGCGATTCCTCGCGAAACTTGCGCACGAAGAGGGGAACACAGACGACGAGGTGGCTCACCTGACTGCCGCATTCGAAATCCTGGCCGGGTATCGCAGAAAAACGTACACACAAGTGAAATTATGGGTCGAGAAACTGGGCGGCGGCACCGAGGAGTCTAAGGACGTCCCGCTTGGCGGTGAAACGTTAAGGGAGGCGGAAGCCAAGTTCGTAAGTCTGGTGGATGCCGGTGAAGCGCTCATCAGAGCGCTTCAGGAACAGGGCGATGAAGAAAAGGCGCAGGGCATTGCCGATACGATTGAGGAACTGCGCGCACTCTAAGATTCCGGCCCGGGTGTCGTCCGCTTCAGATACCGCTCCACGATCTTCTTCGCAACCGGGGCGGCGGCTCGCCCTCCCTGGCCGGCGGATTCCAGAATCACTGCGATTGCGATCTTGGGGTCCCTCGAAGGAGCGAAGCCGATGAACCATGCGTGCGACTCTCTATCCCCCCCCTGCTCAGCGCTTCCCGTTTTACCTGCAAATGAGATGCCTTCGATTCTTGCCGCACTGCCCGTCCCGGTTGTCACGACGCCTTCCATCGCGCGCAGGATGCGTTCCCACCAGAGGTCGGACAGTTGCACTTGTGCCGCAACCTTGCGCGGAGTCGTATCGGCAGCAGCGTCATGCGCCATGGACACTTTAGAGCGCAAGAGGTGGGGGCGGAACGCATGCCCTCGGTTCGCTATTAGCGAGGCGTACTGTGCCATCTGCAGGGGCGTAGCGGCAACGTCGCCTTGCCCAACCCCCAGATTGATAGTGTCCCCGCCGTACCAGTCTCTCTCTCTCCTCGCGAGCCATGAATCGTCGGGAAGTGTGCCGCTCTTCTCCTCTAATATGTCTATCCCGGTGAGTGCGCCCAGGCCGAACTGCTTCGCCGCCTCCACGATGTTCTTGCGCCCGACGCGGTCCGAAACATTGGCAAAGTAGACGTTGCACGATTTTACTATGGCCTCTTCATAGTCAACGCGGCCGTGGCGGCCGAGGCAGCCGAAGGCTCGGTTCCCGATGCGGAAAGAGCCCTCGCAAACGAATGTGGTGCCGGGGCTGACAACGCCGTCCCGTATTCCGGCGATCAGCGTGATGATCTTGAACGTGGAGCCCGGCGCGAAGGAGCTGGCAGCTGCGCGGTTGTGCATCGGCTTCCGCTCGTCTCCCTGCAAGCGGCTCCAATCTTCTCGCGTGATGCGGCGTGCGAACATGTTGGGGTCGTATGCCGGGCTGCTCACCAAGCAGAGGACTTCCCCGGTCTTCGGCTCCAGAGCGACGATTGCCCCGCGCCTGCCGTTCAGCACTTCAGTCGCCCACCGTTGCAGCTCCGCGTCCAGCGTCAGCGTCAGGCGGTCACCGGGCTGCGGCGGCTCGGCCGTGCGTACTCTGTTGCCCTTTCGGTCCACGTCTACGCGGTCGGACCCGAAGCGTCCCATCAGGTCGAGGTCATAACGCCTTTCGATGCCGACCTTCCCGACGAAACTCGGCAGGTCAAGGCCGGCCCCCGTCAGCCGCTCAACGTCCGATTCGCTGAGTCCGCTCACATAACCGATTGCGTGGGCGAACGCCGGGCCCAGCGGGTAATCGCGGACGGAGTGCGTGCGGACGAAAACGCCCGGCATGAAAGCGCGCTGTTCCTCTATGGTCACCGCCTGCTCAAGCGTAATGCCGACCTTGGCCACAAACGGCAGAAAGCGCCGGTAACTGTTCTTTCGAATCTCCTCATCGAGTTCTTCGGGGTCTTCGTCAAGGAGCCCTGCCAAACGCCTAATCGCGTCCGGTTTGTGCTGGATGTCGGCCGGCGTGACCATCACAGCCAGGCTCGGCTTCACCACCGCGAGCAGTGCGCCGTTTCTGTCCTGAATCTGGCCGCGTGGCGATGGAATCGGGGCACGGAAGGCCTGAGAGGGCAAGGCGAGCTGGCTCAGTTCCTCCCCCCGGATAATCTGAAGATAATAGAGGCGTCCGAAGAGCGCCATCAGCCCGATCGCCACAACGGCCGGAAGAATCGCGGCCGTCGGGGCCAGTCCTGTCGGCCTTCTCTGCTCCTCAACTGACATTGCGCATCGCTGTTACGGTCGGTGCAGGCGGCAGGCGGCATTCGGCTCGGAGCCTTTCTTGAACTCCTGCGGCCTCTTCACCGGGCAGTATAGGGTAGCAAGTTCTCCGGATTCGATACAGATCTCGACTGTGACCATCGTCACGGAAACCACGGGCGGCGGCTCAGGGATCTGGTCTTCGCTTTCCAGCGGCGGCATCCGCGCCGGGCCCGTATCGAGGGGCGGCAGGATGTCGTCGAAGCCGCCGTGCCTTCCGCATGGAAGCAGTTCCTCAGCCTTGTCCGGACGGAAGATTCGTGTTTCGTATTTCGGGCACTCTCCCTTGATGGCGCGGTCGCACGTGTCCGTGCAGATTAGCACTGAAATCATCCCTGCGGTATTGCCCGGATAGTTCTTCGGGTTTCGGCCGTTCGGTTTTTCGCCGGCCAGTTTCTGAATCGGTTCCAATGCGTAGGCCCACATCTTCGCCGCGACCTTCCCGCCGAAGACGCGCTTCATCGCGCCGTATTTCCATGCGGGCGTACGGTTTGGGTCGTAAGTAGCGTTTGCGACCCACGCGATTGAGATAAACTTGTCGGTGAAGCCGCAGAACCATGCGTCCCGAAATTCGTTTGCGGTGCCCGTCTTACCGGCTGCGTTTATCACTTTCCGCGCATTGGTTCCGGTTCCGTAAAGAACCACGCGCCGCAGGATGTCGCGCATCGGCCCGACGGTTGAAGAACTGAGCACGTTTTGGACAACACGCGGCCGGTAATCGCGCAGGAGTTGTCCGTCCGTGCCACTGACGCTCTTGATCCCGTATGGGTGTACGCGATTCCCGCCGGTAGCGAACACGCTGAACGCCTCGGCCATTTCAATCGGCCTGACCGCGCTGCTGCCCAGGGCGAGCGGCAGAACCGGGTCGAGCGGCGAGCGGATGCCGAAAACGTCTTTGGCGAAGCGCGCGATGTTGCCCGGGGTTACCAGCTTGCCCGTGTGCACGGCCGGAATATTGACTGACCGGACGATGGCGGTCTGGACGCTCACGTACCCGCCCTTTCCGCCCCCCCTCGGCCGCCACACCTTCCCGGTCCAGGGGTCGCGGTAAACGAACGGTTCGTCCGGGACAAGCGAAGTGGGCTCCAAATAACCCAGTTCTATGGCAGTCGAGTAAACGATCGGCTTGAACGCCGATCCCGGCTGCCTGCGGCCCTGTGTTATGATGTTGAATTGTGAGCGCTTGAAGTCACTGCCGCCGACCATGGCGACGATCTGCCCCGCGTGGTCCATCACCACGAGCGCCCCTTCGGTCACGCGCAGACTCTGGAATTCTTCGAGCGTTTTGCGGACGGCGGCCTCGGCCTCCCGCTGCATGTCCATCCTAAGCGTGGTGTAAATCCGGTAACCGCCGCGGGCGAAGTCTTCGTTCGGGAGGTCGCGCCGCGCCTGGTCCAAAACGTATGTCACGAAATAAGGCGCGTGCAGGATCCCGACCTGGGTGGCGGCTTTGCTTGCCAACTTCAGCGGCTCTTCGGAGGCGGCGTCGTAGTCGTCGCGGGTGACCCAGCCCTCTTCGAGCATGGTTCTAAGAACGATGTTCCGGTTTCTTAGGGCCGCTTCGGGGTCAACGAACGGGTTTTCGTCGGAGGGGCGTCGCGGCAGCCGGGAGAGCAGCGCGGCCTCGGCAGGGGTCAGTTCATCCAGTTTTTTGGCGAAGTAGACGTCGGCAGCCGTTTTGACACCGTACGCTCCCGCCCCGTAGTACACCTGATTCAGATAGAGAGTGATGACCTGCTCCTTCGTCAGTTCGCGCTCTATCAGCACGGCGAGGCATGCGTCTTCCAGTTTTCGCCGGAGCGTCCTTTCGCCGCTGGTCAGAAGCCGCTTGGCCACCTGCTGTGTGATGGTGCTGCCGCCCTGTTTGACCCTCTTTGAGCGGAAGTTCACCCAGAGGGCGCGCAGGATCGCCTTGTGGTCCACGCCCTCATGTTTCCAGAATCGCTTGTCCTCGGCGGCCACCGTTGCGTCAACGATCAGCCGGGATTGGCTGAGTTCAGGCCAGCCCACGGGCTCGCGCCGCTCCTCGGCCATCCGGTATAGAATCTCGCCGTCCGCCGACAGTATCAGGGTCGGCTCCCGCTTCAGTTCGGCTTCGAGTTGGGCGAGGCTGGCCACGCGAGGGGCCAGTTCCTGCATGACGCTGTAAACGTAGGAGCCCCCAGCGACGGCCGTGAGCAGAATCAGGCCTGCGAGCGTCCAGACGATGCGTTTCGTCCAGACAAGCCACTTGGGCATCCGTTTCCTCGAACCCCTCTTGCGTCGCCGCCAGGGTAGCCGCATAAGCACATTATTGCCCAGGACCGGTGCCGGACCGGCCTCGGCGGCCGAAATCGGCCTTCCCTATCTCAAGGACTCCAGTACGCGCCGGAGCGTCGCGGGTTCCAGGTTTCCGATGGCTACCAGCCACATGTTCCGCCGCCTGAGCGTCTGGACCTTGATGTCCGGGTCCGCCGGGTGGGGGATGCGGATTGGCGGTCCGGGCGACTGGAAGATCGTTAGGTGCCGGTGTCCGTCGGTAAAGTGAGTGAGAAACACCTCTCTTCGGTCCAGCCTGCGCAGGTACTCTCCCGCCTGCCGGAGTCCGTTGGGCATCCAGGCCGGCCTGAGCACCCGCCAGTTCACCCTGGGCGGCTGCACGTTGACGACACGCGCGCCGATCCGCCGGATTTCGAACGTGCCTTTGGGGAACGGCCTGGGCTTGTAGTCAACGCGAGTGAACTCGAAACCACCAAGCACGGACCCGCCCCTGCCGTATTGCACGGCTTTCAATACAAGCCCCTTCTCAGAGTCAATCCATAGCCTCTGCGCCACGTTTCCGCGTGCGTCTGAGACCGCGACTCCGACTGCGTGCCGTCCCGCGACCACGCCGCCGTCGAACGATACGAGCCTCGCCCGCCCTTGCACGATTGCCTCGCGGAGCCGCCCCAGGTTCACGGTTGTCCGCTCCCGGCCCCCACGTCCCTTGCGAATCTCGTTCAGGCCGGGAACGTACTCCAGCCTTTCGCCGGCGCGCTCCACCACGATGAACCCTCGGCGGAACGAATCCTTGGGGTAATCGGTGCGGGACCTGAGGCCGTCCCGCTTCACGAACTCAGTGATGCGCACCCTTTCGCCGTTCACTATGATCTCGACGGTGCGCGTGCCGGCGAAGTGCAGGTGAGCCTGGGCGTCAATCACCCGCTTCAGGTGTTGAAGCGCTTCGGCCTGCGGCCGTGCCGGCCGCTGTGCCGCTGCCCCGGCAGCCGTGAGGGCGACGAGCGCAATGGCAACCAGCCTCATAACTCTTTCACCCACTCACCGTATAGGAGGTCGTCCAGTTCGTCCGGTTCGAACGGCGGTGTGTTCGTGACGAAGCCGGCCAGGTCCGTGCCGTCTCCCGGCAGGATGCTGGAAGCGACCACCTCTTCGTGCCACTGGATCAGCAGTTCCGCTACTTCGGCGTCCGGCGCTGCCGCGCCGCCGCCGGCGCGGTTCAAGGCGGCGAAGATCATCAACCCGGCCGCAGCCGCCGCGACTGCCGGCCCGATGAGGGCCCTGACGTTCAGGCGCCTCAACGGCGAGCGGGACTTCCCGGCCTCGGCCGCGAGCCTGTCGTTCAGCCGGGAGCGCCAGACCAGGCTCGGCTCATCGCGCCGGAGGCGGCCGACCGCTTCCACGGCCTCGGGTGGCCGGCCGGATTCCAGGTAGGAGTCCAGCATGGCCCACTCCATCGGGCTCAACTTCTCGCCTCGCTCTAACTTCTCTCGCAATTCCTGCGGGTTCACTTTTCTGCTCCTGCTTCCATGTAATCGTTCAATGCGTCCTGGATCCGCGCCCGCGCCAAGAACAGCCTCGACTTGACCGTACCCACCGGTATCCCGGCCACTGCCGCGATTTCGTCGTAACTCAGTTCTTCCAAGTCATATAGCAACAGCACCGACCGCAGTTTCTCCGACAGCCCCGCGACAGCCCGTTCAACTGCCTCGTGCATCTCCAGGGCCACGGCCCTGCTTTCCGGGTCCCATCGCCGGTCAGGCGCTTCCAATTCGCTCCCGTCTGCCGCCGGCCCCGCCGCCAGCGGGACCTCTTCTGGCCGCCGTTTCTGCCGCCTCGCGCGGTCAATGCACAGGTTGCCGGCTATCTTGAACAGCCAGGTCGCCAACGACGCACGCCCGTCGAAGCGGTGGATGTTCTGGAACGCCCGGACGAACACCTCCTGGGCGATGTCCTCGGCGTCGTCCGCGTTCGGCACCATCCTCCGCACGAACCCGTAGACGCGCGCCTGGTACTGATCCACCAGCAAGCCGAACGCTTCGGCGTCCCGGCGTATGCAGCGGCTGATGACGGCTCTATTCAAAGCAGAGTCTCCACTAAACCGCTGCCCGGCCTGTATCGCTTCGACTGAAACTCCCACGTCGCGCGGCTCCATGATAGGATTACGACCCTCAGACGCCTATGTTCGGTTCTCGGTGCCGGTATTCCGGCGGGAACCGCCGGGGCGAGCCTACAGCCGGACGCCGATTGTGAAGGAAAAGCCGTCCAGGAAGCTGCTCACGTCCGACACGCTCCACCAGCGCAGTTCCACTATCAGCGGCGCGGGCCCCCCGGAGATTTCGTAGCCCACACCTACCTGGTATGTCAGTTTCGCGGCGTTGTCGAAGCCGGGCCGGTCCACAAACGCCACTCCCGCACCGAGCGTGTAATGGTATTCGTTTACGTAGCCCACATAGTTGATCAACACGGGCAAACTGCTTGCCCCGGCCCGGGTGTAGGTGTCCAGTGAAATGGAGTAGGTGGCCCGGTAGCCTCCGGAACCCCCGAGCCGGAGTTCGCCCAACTCCATTTCCGCCCCTATGGTGAACCACTGCTTTCCTATGGCGCGGGCGTCCACCGCCGCAGGCCAAAAGAATCCCGCCCGGACCAGCAGGCCCAAGGGCTCCGTCTGCGCAGACGCGGGCGATGGGAAAACGCCCACTGATGTCAAAACCGCCAGAATCGCTGCAAACCGCATCCTATCTCCTCCTCGCTTTCTGCGGGGATGATACAGCAATACGGGGTGAGCGTTCAAGGAGGGCGGGGATTTTGGGGGCGTCATCACGACACGTACGCGCTTAAGGATGTGACGGGGTGAGCAAGCGGTGCGCGCCCGGGTGGAACGGGTGGGGCATCAAAAAAAGACCCTCACGCAGTCTCCCCGGGGAGACTGCTTTTCGGGGTTTCAGGCTGTCGGAGACTCCTTCACGAAATCTGTCCTGGCCACCCCAGGCTGGAGGGGACTGGGTCACCCACTCCGGCCAGCCGCCGTGGCGTGGGACCGGTTAAGGGATTTGGGACGCTCACACAATGTAGTGCCCACCTTTCTCAACCCGGATGAGTTGGCCCTGCAGCTGGATGGTCGCTGCTATCGCATCATGCACCCGCTCCGCCAATGCAACTGGATCGGGGTCCACAGTACACGTGACGATTCCCGAGTGAATTCCGGAGGACGTTCGATGAAGCTGGGAGAAATCCGCGCGGTTCATTGTAAGTACTGCCCGGCCTAACAGTCCTCCCTCGAATAGAACGGCTTCGTCAGGGAGCCGTTGGTTTGCCAGACCCAATTCGTGCATCGTCACGACATCGTGACCGAGACTGCGCAGATGGTCAACGAGGCGGAGGGATACGTTTTCGTTTGCGAGGATCTCTGCCAATCGATTAGTCATCCTCTAGGAATTCGTGTCGCAAGAGTTGCTCGCCGACCACATTTGCGTGGGTTCTTGCAAAAGCCCAGGCCGCGTCGAGATTAGCCGAATCTAGCTGGGGGTAATCCTCAAGGATTTCGTCGTCGCTCGCACCCTGCCTACGGAGCGAGTACAGCAGCCATACTGGAATTCTAGTATCTCGTATGCACGCATCGCCACCCATCACATCCGGCCGAGAACGTATAATCTCACCAGCTGGTCTTTCAGGACGCCAACTGGAACAAGCATGCGGCCATTGCGTGATTCTCGTTAGCTTCATGTCAGTGGGTGGCGCGGTCGCAGAATACTGTTTTGCTGCGGCATTGGCTGTGCCCCTTAACCGGAACCTGCCTGGGCTTTCCGTCGCTTCCGATGGAAAAGTTTTCACTTCGAACTCTGCTCCTGCGCCCTCTGCATCGCCTCATCTACTTCCTTTTCTAGCTCCTTGATCTTCTCGCTGAGCCATTTATGAAAAACTTTCGCGGCGGAAAGGTCCATGAACACTCCAACTTCGACCTCTCGTATGACACCTTCCTTTGAAACGCGCAATTCGAGGATCTCCTTTCCGAGGGCTCCATCTTTCAGCTCGTGAACGGTTTGCTGAGGTATCGGGTTTCGCTGAGAATAGAAGGAAAAGTGCAGTTTCAGAGACGGAGTCACCCCTCCCCAGGCACCCTCTGCGTGGACCTCTCGATAGAGATTGCTCTTGATGTGATGGAAGCGAATCTGAGATTCAGCCTTCTTCTTGGGTTGCTTCGACCGTTGCTTAGGCATTGCGCGCCTCCTGGTGGGGCGGTGGGGATTCTACCGCTGCCGCACCTAACCTTGCAACGGACCGACCTATGTTGCTACCGAGGTGAACAGAGCCACATATCGTCGAATACCAGCGCATCTATCCCTGCGCGGTCACCACCAGCGTATCCGACCAGCCGGGCACGATCAAGTCGTCATCCAGATACGCCGCCCGGAAGCGGCGCTGCTCCGGCGTGTCGGCGACCAGGGGCGCGCGCGTGGCGACCGGGGTCGCGAAGTTATGGAAGAAATCGGCCATTGTGCCTCGATTCTGCGCCCAAACCCGGTATTCCTGCCACCTGAGCCCGTGAACCGGCCCCCAGGGGCGGTGAACCAGCCCTTGCTTCACGTGAATTGGCCGCTGGTTCAGGTGAACTGACCGCTCGCTCACGGGCGAGGAAGCCCCGCTGCCGGGGACGGGAGAGCAGCCTCAACAAGGGGCACCAGTTGACGCATCGAAGGGCATAATGACTAGCGAGGCATCCAAGAGACCGTGTCTGAACGACATCTCATCAGCAAATTGATTTGCGGATTGGCAACCGCCGGCCTATTCATGTCTTGGGCCTGCAACCCAAAGGACGAGGCACCGAGTGCCGCGGTGGCGACACTGCAACACAGGCGTAGCGTGTACGTAATTGATATCGCGCCCGATGGCCAATACGGAGCAAGCGGAGATCGAGAAGGGGCGATCAAGGTCTTCAACCAGTCGAGCGGCGAGGAAATCGCTGTCTTTAGAGTAGCCCATGCGGTCAAATCACTCGCCTTTTCCCCAGACGGCACTGTCCTTGCCGTCGGTAGCTCCGATCTTGACACCATGCAGCCCGGCACGAAGGGCGGTCTCAGTCTGTGGCGGATCCCTTCCGGGCAACGAGTATCCGATTTGGACACAAACGGATATGCGGTGTACGATGTGGCTTTTTCTCGCACAGGGGAGCTCCTCGCGGCGGGATGCGGAGACGGGAACGTGCGCGTGTGGGACGCCCCTACGTTTTCCTCAGGTACGGTGTTTCGTCCAAGTAGGTCCCAGGCCATTGACGTAGAATTCTCTCCATCAGAAGATCTACTCTTGTCCACAAGCAACGACAACGTTGCCAGACTCTGGAACCCATCAAGCCAAGAGCTCGTCTCCACTTTCCAACTTCCGGAGTTTCCGGAAGCGCACGCAACGTTCTCGCCAGATGGCAAGTTTATAGTTTGCGTCAAAGATTACAGTTTGAGATCGAAGATCAGCACGGTTGTTCGTTACAACGTTGTTGATGGATCCCGCCGGGAGATCTCCATTCCCGGAGATCGTATCTATGATCTCCGTTTTTCTCCGGATGGCAAGCGTATTGCCATCGCCTTTGGTGGGAATCGCGGCATGTCCTGGCGCGGGGAGGCTAGGATTATGAAGGCTGACGGATTCTTCCACGAAGCGAAACTGGAGGGGCACAGTGACGTCGTTGATACCGTCCGGTTCTCTCCGGATGGCGGCATTCTCGCGACTGGAACCATGGACGGCTACGTGAAGCTGTGGGATGCTGCGAGTGGAACGCTACTTACGACCATTCGTCACGGCGGCGGGGTTTACGAAATCGCCTTCTCACTTGACGGACAGCGTCTCGTAACGGGAGCAGAGGACGGATCAGTGAAGTTCTGGGACACATCATCGCTCCGAGTGCCGCAGGAGCCCTGACCTCGACTGTCTTCGATGCCTTTTTTGAATCCCTCGGCAAACTCCTGTACAGTGTCAGCACTTTCTTTCCAGTTTGTGTCAACACATCCTTTCCACCTTCATGGATTCGAGGTCCTCGATTTTCCTCTCCTCACGCCTCCGCGCGTGAGGAGACAGGGAAGGCGCTGAGCGGCTGATCCTGTCCTCATCCGCGGAGGGATGAGGACAGGGTTCTAAATGCGATCGAGTCCGCGCAGCAGGCGCATCCCCCTCCCATAACCCCTCCCGCCGGGGGGAGAGCGGAACTCGGAATCGTACCGACAATCCAGATAAGAAATGTCCTCGTCCACGCTCGCCTCAGACTCAACCCTCTGGGACCTGTTCAGTTTCGGGTCCGACGGCGTCGGGAGGGGCCTCGACGCCTACCTTCAGCGCGTGACCGAGGTGTGCAGCGGGTGGTTCGAAGCGGACGGCGTCAGCCTGTTCCTCCGAATCGAAGACTCCGACAGGTTCGCCCTGGCCGCCCAAGCCGGAACGGACGGTGAACTCCCCTCGTCCGCCTCATTCGCGCTTGGGGAGGGAATCGCGGGCGCCGCCGCCGCCGAAGGAGAGCCGCTGCTGGTGGATGACGAGGCCGGGGGGCGGCCCACGCAGACGCGCAGCCGACGGCGGCCGAACGTCGCCTATGCCGTGGTGGCTCCGCTGCTGACGCCCGAGGGGGCCTGCGTGGGCGTGCTAAACCTCTCGCGCAAGAGCGGCACATCTCCCTACACGCGCCATGACCTGCGCCGCGCCGCCGCGCTCGGGCGCCATGTGGCCCTGGCCGTTGCGAACGCCCGGCTGCTTGCGCGGCTCCACGCGACGGCCGAGCAGTATCAGGCTCTGGCCTCACAAACCGCAAGCCTGGTCAACAGTTTGCGGGCGGGCGTGATTTCGCTGGACGTGAGCCGCAGGGTCATTGCGATTAACACGCAGGCGGCCCACCTGCTGAGAAACCCGTCCGATAACGCGGCCGGACTGGAGTGGGAGTCGCTGGTCAAGCGGTTTCCGAAGCCGCTTCGCGCGGCGATCGAGGGCTGCGCGGAGGCCGCCGCCGGCGGGAAGTTCGCCCAGGAATCCGCCACCGGCCATGACGGGAGGCGGTTCGCCATCTCCGCCCATCCAGGCCCCGATGGGGGCACAGTGCTCGTCATCGAAGACGTTACGTCGCGGGCGGAAAGGGACCGGGAACTGGAGCGGGCACGCAGGCTGGCCGAGATCGGACAGATGACGGCGGCTCTCGCGCACGAAATACGAAACCCTCTGACAGGCATCCACGGCGCGGCGCAGATGATCCAGTGCGAAACGGAGATTGCCGAAGCGCACAAATGGGCCAAGGTCGTCGAGGAGGAGGCCACGGAGATGAATGACCTCCTGAGCCAGTTCCTGGACTTGGCCCGGCCGACGTCCCTGGACCTCCAGGATGCCGACCTGAACGAAGCCGTGGCGCGCATCCTTCGCCAGCAGGAGCCGGTGTTCAGGAAGTGCGGCGTCCGGGTCTGCTTCAAACCCGCCCGCGGCACGCCGATAATCCGGTTGGACCCGGTGAGGCTGGGCCAGGCGGTTCGCAACCTCATTCGGAACGCCGTGCAGGCGATGCCGGAGGGCGGGGACCTGACGGTGAGTATGAAGGTCGGCAAAGGGGTCGCGGTCGTTTCGATCGCCGACACCGGCGCCGGCATCCCCGAGCACCTGCACGAGAGACTGTTCGCTCCGTTCTACACGACGAAACCGGACGGCGTGGGGCTGGGCCTGTGCAACGTCCGCCGAATCGTGGAGGCGCATGACGGTAGGGTCCGGCTCAAGTCGAAGCCGGGCAAGGGAAGCACGTTCACGATCGAACTGCCTGTGCGAGGGAAGATTTGAATCCGAAGGCACGCATTCTAATCGCTGACGACGAGCCGAACATCTGCAAGATCTTGCAGGCGGCTTTCGAGAGAGCGGGCTACCAGGCGGTCACCGCGGAGAGCGCGGAGGAGGCCCTAAAGAGGCTCGCGGCCGAACCGTTCGACCTGTTGCTAACCGACGTTCTGATGCCGGGCAAGAGCGGCATAGACCTGCTGAAAGAGGTCAAGGAGCGGCAACCCGAGATGCCCGTGCTGGTCATGACTGCGTTCGGGACGATTCCCCAGGCGGTGGAGGCCATCCGGGCGGGCGCCGCCGACTACATCACCAAACCGTTCGACCTGGAGCAGGTGAAGAAGGCTGCCGCGTTCTGGTTGAGATGCAATAAGGCCGTCGCCGAGAAGGCTGCGGCCGGTTCGGAGGACGACCTCGCCGGACTTATCGGCGATTCTCCGCGCATGCAGGACGTGTTCGCCCTGGTCCGCAAGATTGCCGATTCGAGAGCGACCGTACTGATTACCGGCGAAAGCGGGACCGGCAAGGAGGTCGTTGCCAGGGCCATCCACCGTTGCGGCGGGCGCGCCTCCAAGCCGTTCATCGCGGTGAGTTGCGCCGCCCTGCCGGAGACCCTATTGGAGAGCGAACTGTTCGGGCACGAGAAAGGGGCATTCACCGGCGCCGACCGGTCCCGCCCCGGAAGGTTTGAACTGGCCGACGGCGGGACGCTCTTCCTGGACGAAATCGGCGAGGTGCCGCCTTCGATCCAGGTCAAGCTGCTAAGAGTGCTGCAAGAGCGAGAGCTGGACCGCCTGGGCGGGACCGCACCGGTAAAGGTTGACGTGCGCCTCATAGCCGCCACGAACCGCGACCTCGCGGAAGCTATGGGCAAGGGCGAATTCCGCAAGGACCTTTTCTATCGTCTCCAGGTCCTGCAAGTGGACCTCCCGCCGCTCCGCGAACGCAGAGAGGACATAATGCCCTTGGCGCTGCACTTTCTGGAGCGGTACGGGCCACCCAACGCCAGCGCCCTGAAGGAGTTGGCCGCTGAAACAGCGGAGTCCATGCGAAACTACTCTTGGCCGGGCAATGTGAGGGAATTGGAGAACGTGATCGAGCGCGCGGTGGTGCTGGCGCCCCGCGAGCAATCCTCCCTGACGCCCGACCTGCTGCCGCCGAGCCTGCAGACCGCGGCGTAGTAATGAACATGGCCTGCGCCGGCAGGGAGCGCGCATGCCAAGTTCAAACATATAACAGGAGGTCCTTGATGAGACGAGTTGTACCAATCTTCGGCGTGGCCGCACTGGCCTTTCTGGCAGGATGCGGCGGCTATTCCAGCGCCGGATCGGGTTCGAGCAGCGCCGCAGGCGATTTGACCAACGAATTACACGCTGCCGGATTCGATGAAGCCGTCGCCCTGGCGAAAAAGAACGAAACCCTTGTTATGATTGACTTCTACGCCGATTGGTGAGGCTCGTGCAAGCAGCTGGCCACCGAAACGTTGAGTGCCGATTCGGTGAAACAGCGCACAGCCCAGTTGGTGCTGTTGAAGATGAACATTGATGACGACGACGGGAATAGCCTGGCCGGCAAGTTCGGCGTCTCGGCGATCCCGGCGGTAGTGTTCGTGGACGGCGATGGAAACGAGGTCCATCGTTTTGTCGGATTCATTCCGGCGGACGATTTCCTTAAGGAACTGGACAGGGCGGAATCCCAGGCCGGCCTGGACTCCGCCTGAACTCCGGGGTAACCTCAGCACGGACGCTATCTGATGAAACGAAACGTGGGCAGGTGGGGCGTGCTCCTGGTCGTCGGGCTGGCGATACTGGGCCTGGCTATAGCGTGGTTCTTTTCGCAGGGCCCGAAGCCGCTGAAAGATGGCGAAGTTCGCGACGCTCGCGAGGAGGGCCAGGTATCGGAATGAGGGGCACCCGCCGCATGAGCTCCGTGCGCCGGATCTGCGGGCGGGACCCGCGCTCTCGATTCAGGCCGCTCGCGTTTGCGAGGCCCTGAGAGGCGGCGAAAAGGACGACACCGCAAGCCGCCTCATGTTCGTGAGGCGGATTGCGGCATACGGCCTCTCCAGAGGAACTGTTACGAGACCTCTTTGACGTCCATTGACTTGTAGGTTTCCTCGTTGACGAACTTGTACAGTTTGCTCCCCTGATAGTTCCCAATCAGTTGGTACCGGGTCTGCGTCCCGCTCTTCGTCTTGCGGGTTATCTTCTTCTTCTCGATGCTGTTCTCCGGCACGTCCACGGATTCGCGGGTCCTGAGATTGTAGAATTTCATGAAATGTCCTCCCTTTGGTCTGGAAACCCGGTCGGCCCTGAGTTCCCTCAGGTTCAACCATCTACCTTAGTCTATCACGGAACGAAGGGCGAGTGGCGTAGTTTCCGCCGGAAATTGCGCCGTTTTTAGACGACTTTCGCATCCGAGCGGTGTTTGGGGGCCCTTTAGAGCCCTTCGCGAACCCCACAATTGCGGGAGACCGGGGCGATCTGCGGCGGGCGCAGGGGGGCGAGGGGAGCGACATGGGTGTACGGTGTCTGGCTGCGTGGGGACCAAAAGGGACGTGTGCGGTGTCCGATGCCGGCCGCTGTGCTGCATAATGGCGTGGGAGTTCGCCATGACCAAGGCAGGTCCGCCAAAGTGCAACATTGTTGAGCCAGACGCAGCCGCCGACTTCGAAAAGCGCGGGATTGAACGTCTGCGCTACCGCGGAATGCGGATAACGCGACCTCGTACCATGGTTCTGCGCGTGCTGGGCGAGACCAGGCGGCCGCTCGGCGCGTACCAGATCCGAGACCGCGTCCGCGAGAGAGGGGGCAGTATTGACGTGGTGAGCGTGTACCGTATCCTTGCGGCCCTCGAAGACGTGGGCCTGGCTCACCGTGTCGGCGGGACGGACGGCTGCGTGGCGTGCACGGCCAGCCGGTCCGGACCGCACCCTGCGGAATACCTGATCTGCGCGGATTGCGGATGCGTCGAGGAGGTCCCGATTCCTCAGCCCGCTCTGGCGGAGATCGGGATGGCAGCGTCGCGGCTGGGCTTCCAGGGCCGTTCCACGCGCATCGAGGTCGTGGGCGTCTGTTCCCACTGCAGATAGAACCCCGGGCACGGGACGGTGCGCGCCCGGCAGGAATCCTGGCTCCTGGGCAGAAAACGTCACTCAGGCGCCTCCCGAACCAGTGGGCGCCCACTACCTTTGACGGAGGCTCGATTCCATGTATAAGCGACCGCAATCCTTGAGACTTTTGGAGACCCTCGTTGCGACGGCGTTCGTCGTCCAGTTTGCCGTTTCGGCAGTTGCGCAGAACGGGGCTCCTGACGCCCTTGCCGAAGAGGGGTATCTGACGCCGCCCGGTTCCGTCGCGGAAGTGGTGTTGGCGCCGCGCCACAAGAACGTGACCCTGAGCAACCTCAGTCCGAACGGGAAGGTGTTCCTGATATCTCTCAGCGGCGGATTGCCGCTGCTCACGGTTTACGCGAAGCCGTTCTACAACCTTGGCGGCCTGCAGATAGACCCGAAGGCCGACCGTGCCAGGCGGTCCACGCTCCGGGCGTCGGTTGGGCTGCGGTTGTTCGCTTGGGAAACGGGCGAGAGCGTTGACGTCGAGATTCCGGAGAGCGCGACTGTGAGCGGGCCTACGTGGTCGCCGGACGGCAGCCGTCTCGCTTTTTTCGCGAACTTCGACGACTCCACGCACATATATGTTGCGGACACTCTCACCGGCGAGTCGAGGCGAATTACGCGGACGCCGGTGCTCGCAACCATCGTTTCTTCGATCGAGTGGACAAGCGATGGGCAGAACGTTTTGACTGTGCTGCACGCGGACGGCCGCAGTGGCGAACCCGCGAACAACGGCGTGGCGACGACTCCGAAGATCCAGTTGACAGCGGACCCAAAGAACCAGTTGAGGACGTACCCCAGCCTTCTGCAGACGCCGGGCGACTACGCGCTGCTGGAGTATTACGCGTCCGGCCAACTGGCGCTGATCAACGTAGTAACGGGCGAAGTTCGCAGGATCGGTAAGCCGGCGATGGTCCGAAGCGTCAGCGCCGCGCCGGACGGCGAATACTTCCGCGTCACGACTATGCAAAAGCCTTTCTCGCGCATCGTTCCGGTGAGCAGTTTCGGGTCGCTTGAAGAGATTTGGGACATCAACGGCGAAGCCAAAGCCGAAATCAGGAAACGCCCGTTGCGCGACGGCTCCGGGCCTCGGCAGCCGCCGCAGGATAGTGACGCCAAACGCAGTCTAACCTGGCGGCCGGACGGCGCGGGAATGGGTTTCATGCAGAGAGAGCCCGCGAAGAAGAAGGAAGAGGGTGAAGAGGCCGAACAGTCGGAAGAATCTGAGCCTCAGAAGCGCAAAGACCGGGTGATGCAGTGGTTACCGCCTTATGACGATGAGAGCATGACGGTGGTTTACGAGAGCGAAACCAGCATCGGCAGCGTTCGCTATTCGGAAGATTGCCAAGTGCTGTTCCTAACCGAAACGGCCGGAGGAAAGGAGCATCTGTTTGCGGTGTTTATGAGCGAGCCTGAGAAGAAGTACACGATTTACGAACACAAGAGCGATGACTTCTACATGAATCCGGGCAGGCTAATGACGAAACGGAGCGCGCTGGGTCCCACCGCAGTCAGGATCTCGTCTGATGGAAAGTTTGTTTATCTTTCCGGCACGCAATACGCGAAAGACCCGCAGAAAGAGGCGCCGCGTCCGTTCGTTGACAAGGTCGAGATAATGACGGGCGAAAAGACGCGGGTCTTTGAGAGCTCGGCGGACGTGTACGAGCGCGTGCTCACGGTCCTCGACGACGATATGAACCGAGCGATCATATCCAGGGAATCTCCCGAGATGACGCCGGATTCCTATTTGCGGGACATGCGCTCGGGCGAAGTGAGGAATCTGACGGACAACGTAGATTACTCACCCCAGATAACGAGGCTGAAGCGCCGGAACATTCAAGTAACGCGCGTTGACGGGCTCAAGTTCTGGGTTCGCGTTACGCTGCCGAACAACTACACGAGCGGCGTGCGGATGCCCGCGATGTTCTGGTTCTATCCGCGAGAGTTCACGGATCAAAAGGCGTATGACCGCTCGAAGCGGACCTTCAACAAGAACCGTTTTCCCTCGGTGAGCCCTCGTTCGATGGACATTCTCGCGCTGTTGGGATATGTGGTGGTTTATCCGGACTGCCCGATAATCGGTCCTTCGGGGCGAATGAACGACAACTTCGTTCCGGACCTGCGCAACAGCCTTAGCGCGGTGATTGACGAGTTGGACAAGTCGGGCACCATTGATCGCGAACGTCTGGGAATCGGCGGTCACAGTTACGGCGCGTTCGGCACGGCGAACGCGATGATTCACACGCCCTTTTTCAAGGCGGGCATAGCCGGCGACGGGAATTATAATCGCACGCTCACTCCCATAACGTTTCAGTCCGAGCGGCGGCTTCTGTGGGAAGCGAGGGAGACATACTTCACAATGTCGCCGCTGTTTTGGGCGGAGCGTCTGAACGGGGCTCTGCTGATGTATCACGGCGCGGAAGACCAGAACACGGGCACGTTTCCAATCAATTCCGACCGGATGTTTCATGCGCTGAACGGTTTGGGCAAGACCGCCGCGCTGTATGTTTATCCTTACGAAGGCCACGGTCCGGCGGCGCGCGAAACGGTCCTCGACCTGTGGGCCCGCTGGGTGGCGTGGCTGGACAAGTACGTGAAGAATCACGGGAAGGAGGAGAAGAAGGAGGGAGGCGGCGGGTAAGTTCTCGTCGGCTCCCGCCTCCCTTCCACGGGACGCGGCAGATGCACGACCGCGACCGATGGAACGGTCGCGGCAGCAAGAACCGTCATGACATCAAGGGCCGAAACCAGAGAGGTGAACGCAGATGGTCAGCATTCTTAGCGCCTTCATTCTCGCCGTGGCCGGTGCGACCCCCCAAGCGAACCCAATACAGGGCCCGACCCTTCGGGACGCAATCCTGACCGAAAACGAGGGCTTCCTGCTCCTTCCCGCCGAGGTCGTGTGCGCTCCCCGTGTGGAGACAGCCGTTTGGTCGCCGGATGGGAGATACGTTCTGTCGGTGTGCACTGACGACCAGATGCGGCCGGAGTTCATGGAGCAGGTTCTTTCCGGCAAGCGGCCCGGGCCGGACGTACCGCCCGGCTTCGTGAGCCTCAACCTTTGGAGCGCTCAAACCCGCCGCACCAAGGAGATCTGGAAAGCGCCGATCGCCGGGACCTATGTCGGCACGCCCGCGTGGCTGCCCGGCTCCGACGTCGCGCTCGTTTCGGCCACGCTCTCGTCGCGCGATCCGATCAGCGGCGAGCAGCGATCACGCGACGTGCTGTTTCGGATGACCGCCGGAACCGGCCATATCGAGCCGGTCGCAGAGGTGCGCCAAGACGCCGCAGGCCGGCAGTACTTCATGGTGAGCGTGTCCCCAAACAAGCCGTACGCCGTCTTGCTGCGAGTCCAAACCTTCGATAGTGGGATGATCGAGATTGAGAGCCCGAGGGGCGCCACTCGCATGTGGCAGCGTCGCATGGGCTGGCTCAGCGTTGTCCGCCCCGCGGGCGCTCCGGAGGGCTCCGTGCAGGTTCCCATCGAGTTTCTTAGCGCCTACGTGCTGTGGCAAGAGGACGGAACGCCGTACGTGCGCTGCACAACAGCGCCCGCGTCTCCCTCCGAACCGACGGTGGCACGGTTCTTTTCTTTCGACGTGAAGACCGGCGCCCTCACGCAGCTCCAGGAAGAACCCAAGCGGTTTGCGGCCGAGGCCGCGGACCACCCTCTGCGCCTAAGAACGTTGAGCGTGACAACGGTTCTGCAAGGCACTTCACGGGCCGTGACTCAACTGTGGCTCGAGAGCCCGACCCAAAGCGAAATGCAGCGCGCCCTTGTGTGCGCGGACGCCGGTTACGACCGGGAGCAGCAGGCTGGACGCCTGTCACCAAAGGTTGACGGCGTGTTGTACCTTTCGCAGGGCGCGGCGTTTGTAAAGCCGCTTGTTCGGACGTCGCGCGAAGCGCTGTTGGAGGCGGCCCGCAAAACGGAGATCTCGCGCATTGTGAGCAACGCCAAGCAGGTTGCACAGGCGCTGCACATATATACAGCCGACAACGACGACACCTACCCCGACCCGGGTGAAGACATCGTCGGTCTACTGTTCCCTTACTTGAAGATGGAATCTGCGTTTGAGGGTTTCGTCTACACGTTTTCGGGCGGGCCGGCAAGGGACATCCAGAACCCGTCCACAACGGTGATGGGATACATCCCAGGCCCGGGCGGGCGTGCCGTTATGTACGCGGACACACACGTCAGGTGGATCGGAAACTGATATCTGTTTTATTCAGCGGTCGTTCCGCTGGGTGCCGGCATGGGGCTCAACTACGGTTCCATTACGATGCGGAACCCGAACTTGTCGTCGGCGCGGTCGGTGTCTTCAATCGCTTTCCATTCGGCCCGCATCGAATCGGGGTCCAAACACCAGGGGCCGCCGCGAAGGGACTTTTCGGCGGTCCACTCCCAGATGTTCCCCGCCAAGTCGTGCACGCCTTCGGGCGTCGCTCCGGACGGGAACGAGCCCACCGGCGCGGACAGTTCATATCCGTCGGTCTTGCCTTCGTCGCCCCAGTTGCAGAAGGCCGGCTGCCAGTCGTCTCCCCATGGATAGATGCGTCCCTTTTCGCCCCGCGCGGCAAACTCCCATTCATCGTCGGCCGGCAACCGCACCACCTTGCCGGTCTTTTTCGAAAGCCAATCGCAAAACGCCTCGGCGTGGTGCCAGTTGACGTAACATGCCGGGTGTTTGGCTTGGCCGTCCGGATAGGTGCCGTTTACCCAGTGCCCGAGAAACGGTTCGGTGAATTTCGAGGAAGGATGGTCGCTGCCGTCGTAGCCGGTTTCATCAACGAACGCCTTGTACTGCGCGTTTGTGATTTCATATTTGCCGATGTAGAAACCGCCCACCGCCCCCTGCCGGGGGGGGATCAGAATCAGTTCGATGGGTGGCGAGACCTCGTTGAGGGTGATTGTTGTCCGCTGGATGACCTGCATCGGGCGTCCCCCCTGGGGCGCGCAGGCGGCACCGACCCAAATAGCGAATAAAGCAGTGATCGCCAGCCATGCCACATCCCTGTCAGAACGAGGCAGCCCACGCTGCTCTTGCACAGCGAACCGCGCTCCATAGCGTCCCTTGATCATTATCTGGACCCATTCTGACCGTTCTGACCTTCTCATTGCCGGACAGAGTCCTGCTTCATATGAGCAAGTTCTTCGTGCTGCTACGAAGGTCATCGATGTAGGAGTTCAGCACGGCCGTCGCCGTCTTGCGATCAGTGCGTTGCCCGGAACCGAAAGCGGCCTTCAGGGCAGTATCGCAATCGCGGACAGGCACTATCTTCTGCTTTAGGCTCTCGAAATCTGTCGCACCTATGATGTTGTGAACTGCCCTCTCAAGGCAGATCACCTTTCTCTTCAGCCTGTCGCAAACTTGATCTAATGCGGGATCTGCAGCGAGAGCTCTCAGGCAATTCTTGTCCGAAGTCGCGAGAACGGAATCGGGACTCACCTTCGTCGCCGCGATGAGCAACGCTTCGCCTTGATCGATTAATTCGCAGCCCACAAGAAGGTCGTATTCCGTACCGTCAGGGACCTCAACCACAGCCGCTTCCCCGCAGAAGTCCAGAGCTCTTCTCCATCCGGCTCGACCGTACATCGAAATAAGCCGATTCTCCCGCTTTCGGATGAAGTACTTGGCAGAGGGTAAGACTCGAGCGTCGTCAGTGCTGAACTTGAAGGTATGGAAGAACTCGGCCAGCAGGTCGCATGCGCTAAGTTTCAGCAGGATGTCGTTATCGAGGAAACATATCACGTCGAGTCGTCGGTGCCGGTCATTCTACGCAAGAACTCTCTACTATCCTCTGGTACGCAATCCCAGTTCATGTGTTCCGCCAACTTCGAGTTCACAAGTCCTGGTGCGTCGGCGTGCGGCTCGAGAATCTTAAGTGCAGCCTGGCCCACTCCCCATGTTTCTTTCGCCCAGCAATAGTTGAGCGCAACGACGCCCGGGTCGACGCTATCTCGTTCTCCAACCTCACGCGCACTCGCGGCCAACTGGCTCCCGGTTAGCCGAAACGGGGCGGTGTATTGGATGTCCGGCCTTCCTGTCAGGAGCTCCACAGCGAACCGGTTTGCCTGATCCTCTAAGGAGTCCCTGCTTTTCGCATCTACGTCGTCAACGATCATCGAGTAATCCTGCAGGTGCCGGAGGGTCACGTGCCCAAGCTCGTGGGCCAAGTCGAAAAGAAGCCATGCTGATTCCTTCTTATGCCTTGTCAAAGCGATGGCATAGCGGTCTCCTGAACGAGCGACCATAGCATCCATCTTCTTGGCCTTCGGGGGGAATCTGGAGACGTGCACAACGGCGACGCCATGAGACCAGCAGTAATCAAGCAGGTCTTCGAGTGTCACCCAGTCCGCGCCTGTGTTGATGATCTCCGCGCGGATATCCCGGGGACTCGAGGGTAGTTCCAAGACGTCGGCGGATTCCATCCCCTGGCACGCTACCTGCGCGCATCGCGCAACGAGAAATTGGGCGACGTGAAGATCCTTGCGGGACACGCCTTTCCGCGTCTTGAAGAGCGGTTGTCCAAAGTCCTTGAAGCGAATAGGGCTTTCCGGTTCCCGAAGTGACGACATCTCCACGCCCAGGTTGCGCGAAATGATGCCCAGGAATTGCGCAAGTCCGGCTGGGTTGCCGGCGATTTCGTCATTCCACCAGTCCGGTAAGACGGTCTCCCTCACGAATGCTGTGCTGATTCCGGCCTTCGATAGACGCGCGAGAACGCCACCGACCCGCAGGGGCTGGTGTCCGTCCGTCTGCCTGTCAACATGACTGGTGCTCATTGTGCTACTGTTGTGTGGCCTGGTCACCCTCAC
>JADFGT010000108.1 GCA_022567555.1 Armatimonadota bacterium
TTCGGATACCGAGCGAATCAATGCTGGACACGCTGAAAGGCGGCAGCAACTATACAGATGACATCTTGCTCGTAAACAAGCTCGTCTATCGAACACCGTGGTGGGAACCGAAAGCCGGCGATATCGTCGTCTTCAAGCCGCCTGAGCAGGCGCTGGACCCGTGGCAAGACCGCCGCACAGACTTCGTAAAGCGCCTCATCGGAACGCCCGGGCAACTGGTCGAAATAGAGAACAGTATGCTGAAACGAGACGGCAAGGAGACACCGGAACCGTATGTTAAAGATGAGGAAATCGGCGACTTCAAACTTGTGAAATACAACGGGCGGCTGATTTCGCTCATGAGAAACAGGTCGGGCGTTACGAACCCGATGCCCAGTTCATATCCCATACCGTTCGCAGATGAAGATGAGGTTTGGGCGCTGCCCGCCGAGCCCATCCCGGACGGCCATTACCTCATGCTCGGCGATAACAGAAACTATTCCCGAGACGGGCGTTATTGGGGCCTCATCAAGCGGGATCAGATCGTCGGCCGTGCTTTTATAATCGTGTATCCCCCCTCCAGGTGGGGCCGGCCTAACTGACGTCCGTCCTCGCCAGCCGCGTTCGGTTCTGTTCTGCGGCCTCCCGAATCAACTGATGCGCGGGCTGCGAGAGTTCCGGGTCCTTTTTTAGAAGAGCGATGGCCGCCTGCCGGGCTTCCTCCAACAGCCGTCCGTCCTGAATCAGGTCGGCGACACGCAGTTCGAACGCGCCGCTCTGTTTGGTGCCGTACAGTTCGCCCGGCCCGCGAATCCTCAGGTCCTCCTCGGCTATCTTGAACCCGTCGGTGGTCTCGGCCATCACGCGAAGCCGCCGCTCGGCCTCGGGCGTGGACGCGCCGCCGATCAAAACGCAGTAGCTCTGCTTCCGCCCGCGCCCGACGCGTCCGCGCAGTTGGTGCAGTTGCGCCAGTCCGAAGCGATTGGCGTCTTCGATGACCATGACCGTGGCGTTCGCGACGTCCACGCCTACTTCGATGACGGTGGTGGTAACCAGGGCGTCCAGTTCGCCGGCGCGGAAGGCGTCCATCGCCTCCTCCTTCGCCTTCGATTTCAGTTGGCCGTGGAGGAGACCCACGCGGAACTCCGGGAATACGTCTTCTCGAGTGCGGTCATACAACTCCTTCGCCGCCTGCGCCATCATCTTCTCGCTTTCTGAAACCAGCGGGCAGACGATGTATGCCTGCGCCCCATCCTTCAGTAACGAGCGAACGCCGTCATAAACCGACTGCCGCTCGGAAGGCAGTTTCCAGTGCGTCTTGACCGGACGGCGGCCCGGCGGCATCTCATCAATCACGCTCAGGTCGAGGTCGCCGTAGACCGTCAGGGTGAGGCTGCGCGGGATGGGCGTCGCGGTCATAACCAGTACGTCCGGGTTGCCGTAGCCCTTCTGTCTGAGCGCGGCCCGCTGCATCACGCCGAAGCGGTGCTGCTCGTCAACGACAACGAGGCCGAGTTTCGCAAACTGAACGCCTTCCTGGATGAGCGCGTGCGTGCCGACGGCGATCTGCGCCTTCCCATCCGCCGTTCGTTGGAGCGCGCGCTCCTTCTGCTTCTTGGTCTGCTTGCCCACGAGAAGGTCCACTTCGACGCCAAGAGGCTGGAACAGGCGCCGGAAGTTTGTGTAATGCTGCTCGGCGAGGATTTCGGTCGGGGCCATCAGAGCGGCCTGGTAGCCGCAGCGGACGGCGGCGAGCATCGCCGCCGCCGCGACGATCGTTTTACCGCTTCCGACGTCGCCTTGCAAGAGGCGGCTCATCGGGTGCGGCCGGCGCATGTCGCTGAATATCTCCTCCATCACGCGATCCTGCGCGTCCGTGAACTCCCACGGCAACACGGCTCGCAGTTCCTCAGCCGGCGAGACCCGTCCCCCCCCGGAGGCGGGGGGGATGTCGAACGCGATTCCCCTCTGCAGGCCCAACTCCCGTTGGCGCATCAGCAGCGCTACCTGCAAGTAGAAGAACTCCTCGAACACGAGCCGGCGCCGGGCCTGCTCCCGGGCCTCGTCCGAATCAGGAGAGTGGATCTGCCTCAGCGACCATCCGAGCGGCCGTAGGCGATGCTTGCGTAAAAACGAGTCCGGCAGAGGCTCCGAAAACGCGGACAGGTACTCCAGTCCGCGCTTCGCCACTCTCCGGATCGTCATCTGGCCGACACCCTCGGTCAGCGGGTAGACGGGCGTGATGCGGGCGAACTCTTCAGGGTCGTCGTCGGGGTCCACGGTCTCCCATTCGGGCGACTCAATCTGCAAGCCCCACTGTCCCTCTTTCACCTGGCCGTAGACGATGATCTCACCGTCGAAGCCCGTCAGTTTCCGCTTGATCCACCGCTGGTTGAACCATACAAGGCCGATAGCCCCCGAGCCGTCAGCGATGGCGGCCTTGATTATCATGAACCTGCCGCCTCGGTCACGGCTGTCCAAACTGATGACGCGGCCCTTGAGAGAGACCCACTCGCCCGGCTTCACTTCGCCGATCGGCTGGAAGTTCGAGCGGTCCTCATAGCGTCGAGGAAGGTAGTAAAGCAGGTCGCCGAGCGTTCCGATCTTCAGTTTGGCGAGCAGTTTGGCGGTCCTGGGCCCGACGCCCTTCACAAATTGGACGTCGGTCTGCGGAGTGTACTTCCGCGAGGGGCTATCGGACACGTCACAGTTATGGACGAAACGGCGGGACGATTGCTCCTGTCGGGAGGGCTGAGACTTGCGCGGCGTGCATTTCCGGGGCGACAACGCGGGGCCGGAGTCGCGTAAAATGCTGGCGTGCCGAAGTGGAGGGCGATCGCGCGTGACGAGGAGGCCGGGCTGCGCCTCGCCTTGCTGGGCGAGGCAATCGAAGACTCGCTCTATCCGGCGATGCTCTCGGCCGGGCTCGAAGCCGTTAAAATAAAGGGCGAGTGCCTGCCCGTCCGCGTACGGGCCTCGGAGTTCGTCGAATGCGTACACCACCTGGTAGAGGCGGGCTTCCGAGGGGCCAGTGTGGCCGACCCGAACAAGGTGCCCGCGGCGCGCCTTTCCGAGCGGTTCTATGAGGCGAAACACTCGCTGGGGGTCGCGGACACGCTCTCTTTCGACGGGGGCATATTCGGCATGAACACGCAGGTCCCCGGCTTCATAGGGCCGCTGTCAAACGTGAAGCCCGGGACGGCGCTCGTGCTGGGGGCGCGGGCAGTGGGCCGCGCCGTCGCCATGAGTCTTCTGCTCGCGGGCTGGGAGGTCAGAGTCTGGAACCAGGGCGCGATGAAATCGAGGGCGATCGCGAACGCGGTCCGAGGAACCGGGCAGGTCAAACTCATCCCCGACGCAGACCCTGCGCGCTGCTCGCTGATAGTCAATGCGACAAGGCTTGGACGCAGGGTCGGCGAACAACCGCCCGTGATCTGGCAGAACTCGATGCGCGGGGCGATCGCCTACGACGTCGTTTTCCGGCGCGTCAAGACCGAGTTTCTGCGGTCGGCTGCTAATCGCGGGCTGCGCACCATAGACGGCCGGGAGATGCTGGCCGAGCAGGCGGCCCTGTCGCTCGAGTGGTGGACCGGCAGACGAGTGCCGCGCGAGCCGCTGCGCCGCGCGGTGGGCCTTCGAGGGATTCCTTCAACGTCTGATTGTTGAAGGATGCCGGGACTGCGTGCGCGGTGGGGACGGGCGGCGACGGGGCACGAGTAAACTGGGGCCATGATTTGGCTCAACGTCGTACTGCTGATCTACGCTGCCCTTGTTCTCGCAGGAGGGCTCTTTGGATACTTCCGCGCCGGAAGCCCGGTTTCGGCTATTGCCTCCGGCGCGGCCGCCCTCCTGGTGCTCGTGGGAGTGCTGCTCTCGGGGTCCAACAAGAACCTGGGTTACGGGGTCGCGGCCTTCGTGGCGCTCGCACTGGTCGTCTTCTTCCTCATCAGGGTACTCAACGGCAAGTTCATGCCGGGAATACCCGCGTTGGTACTGAGTGCCGTAGCCCTTGGCTGCGTCGTGATAGGACACTTCATGAGGCGCTGAGGCCCGCCCGAACGAAAGGCGGCCGGCGAGCCAAGGGCGGAGCAGAGATGCAATAGTTGCCGCCCGTTATCTCCATCTTGGGCGGTCGCTCAGGGTGTCTTACGATGAGCCTCTAAAGATTGTGAGAGGCTCGATGCAATACCTGTTTGACGAAACGGGCAAGGCGTATCTGGACGCCGTTAACAACGTTACGCACGTGCGCCATTGCCACCCCCTCGTCGTCAAGGCGGGGCAGGACCAGATGGCTGCGCTCAACACGAACAGCCGATATCTTGACGATAACCTGACCGACTACGTCGAGCGCCTCACCGGCTTGTTCCCCGACCCCCTAATCGTCTGTTTCCTGGTCTGCACGGGCAGCGAGGCGAACGAGTTGGCGCTGAGACTGGCGCGCACCCATACGCGCAGAAACGACGTTATTGTTCTCGACCATGCTTATCACGGCAACACCGGAACGCTGGTAGCGATGAGCCCATATAAGTGCGAAGGACCGGGCGGCACCGGTCTCGGCGACTTCGCGCACAAGGCGCGGCTCCCCGACCTCTATCGCGGGCCGTTCAAATTGGACGACCCCGAGGCCGGCCGCAAATATGCCGAGGACGTGGAACTGTGCATCAGCGACGCGCACGGACGCGGCAAGCAGATCGCGGCCTTCTTTAGCGAATCGCTGCCCAGCTGCGCCGGCCAGATCGTCCTGCCGGAAGGCTATTTGCAGGAGGCGTTTCATCACGTGCGCTCGGCGGGCGGTGTGTGCGTTTCAGATGAGCTTCAGGTCGGGTTCGGGCGCGTGGGCTCGCACATGTGGGGTTTCGAGACGCAGGGCGTTGTTCCTGACATGGTTACGCTGGGCAAACCGATAGGCAACGGACACCCGCTCGCGGCGGTGATCACAACATCGGAGATCGCCCGCTCGTTCGACACTGGGATGCGGTAGTGTCCTAATTTGCTTTTTATCACTCTCCAGGCACTTTTTGCCGAAAGTCTCTCAAAACCCTTGTAACCCCTTGACATACTCTGCAAGAGATGATACACTTCCCATATGCCTCGAAACAACAGCCTCGCCGAGTTCGAGAGAGTCACCGAGCGTATCGGGAATCTGAGGGCTGAGTTGCGCCTGCTCCAACAGCAGCAGACCAACCTCCGCCGCCAGTTGGAGCACAGTACCTCGGACGATTCGGAACAGCAAGCCCCGCTTTTCAACGGATTCCCTCGTGCAATCGTCGAAACCAGGGACGCCGTTCGAGAGGTCGGGGACCATGCTACGGCTGGGAGCATTGCTGAGCGTCTCGGTCAGAACCTCCCCACGACGAGAAACCGACTCCATCGTGCCCTCAAGGCCGGGGCAATCCGGCGCGTCGGGTACGGCAAGTACCAGGCGGTGGAGACGGGTGAGTAAGTTCAAAGGGGCAGGCTGCCACCTGCCCCACGTATGCGGAGTGCCCCCGGGGTCTGGTGAAAAACACGTGCTTACACACGTTGGGACCGTGCTCGCACACGGCGGGGTTCGATTCCCCGGCGCTCCGCCACCAATATACCCCAAAAGGAGGGGAGATTGATGGCTAATCACCTGAAACCCAGCAAGCAGGAGGCCGTGATTCAGGGCCTCGTCGAAGGCTGCTCGGTCCGTTCACTCGAACGTATGACCGGCGTCCACAGAGATACTATCCTCAGGCTCATGGTCCGGGTCGGGGACGGCTGCAACCGCCTCCTGGACGAGTCCCTGCGGAACTTGGACTGCCGCCAGATACAGATTGACGAACTCTGGACCTTCGTCGGTAAGAAGCAGCGCCGCCTCACTCCGAAGGATGATCGGAGAGAGAAGGGCGACTTTTGGACGTTCATCGCCCTGGACGCCGATACCAAACTGATCCCCGCCCACAGGGTCGGCAAACGGAACTCAGCGACCGCCAGCGCCTTCCTGAAAGACTTGGCCTCCCGGCTCTCCAGCAGGGTTCAAATCTCGTCCGACTCCCTCCCTGCCTATATAGAGGCTATCTGGTGGGCCTTCGACGGAGACGTGGACTACGCCCAGGTCGTAAAATCCTACGAATCAGAAATCATCGGACCTGGTAGATACTCCCCACCAATCGTGACAAGCGTAGCCAAATCCCCTATCCTCGGATCGCCCAATATGGACGAAACCTCTACCTCCTATGTGGAACGGGTGAACCTCAGCCTTCGGACATCCCTTCGCAGGTTCACCAGGCTCAGCCTCGGATTCAGCCGAAAGGTGGAGAATCTGAGAGCCGCAGTCAACCTGTACGTGGCCTACTACAACTTCGTCAGGGTTCACCGAACCCTCCAGACAACCCCGGCTGTAGCCGCAGGAGTCACCGGCCACCTGTGGAGCCTCGAAGAACTGCTTGAGGCCACCAAAGGCCATTGAAGGGGGTTGAGGGCTGGCGGGAATGCCCGCCCCGTATGATTATCGGTTCCCAGCCCGCATGTTCTTCTGGAATAGGGCTACCTGTCGCTGAACCACACGCTCGAAAGCCTCGCGGGATACACGGCTACCGTTCTCCGCAGGCTTGCCATGGCCTTTGAGTAGAATCCTCCGAACTTCCCTCTCAATCTCTTTTACGTTGGCTTGTTGGTCCATGCTCCTTCCTCCTATGCTTTTGTGATGGTACGCCATCCTTCCTCGACGATCAGGTCCGCAAAATCCTTCAACCAATATTTGCCCCGCGCCTTGACCCGAGTAGCATGGTCAAGGAAAACGTTGTCCGCCTCCAGAGCCAGAGCCAGATGTTGGGCAACATCGTCCCTATACGTACGCTCTGAGCGACTCGCCAAGAACTGGTACCAGTCGGTGGCCTGGCCCACCCACAGGTCTCTATGACTACGAAACAGTTGCACAAACTCCGAATTCTCCAACCTCGTGTATACCCCGACGTTCAGGCCCATTGTCCTGTCACCCCCTCACCCTCATTGACAACACGGTCGCGGCCACAGAGAGGCCAATCAGGCAGATAAAGGACAGCCCGGAGCCATAAACCATAATCCAGAACGAGTCAACGCCGAATAGCCAGATCAATGCCGCAAGGGCCGACAAGTCGGCAAAAATGAACGCAACCAAGGCTGTCCAAGCCATGGCCAGGTACGGCAAGCGAATACTCTTGCTGGCCGAAGTACCGAGGCCACTCAACGTACTAAGCACGTACCCCTGAAACACCAGTAGGAGACCTGCAATCGCAGCATCGCTCCCAAGCAGGGCTGTCACGATGTCTTGGCGGTCTACGTCCATGTCTCCACCTACCCAGAGGACGTTCCACACAGCCCCCTTGGGTGCGTCCATTATGATATAATCCGGCCCGTTGTCAAGTAGCGAACTCCAGAAGGCCGTCGAACGGCTCCACAACTGCCGGGCTCAGTTCAAAGAGACGATCCAGGTCCAGGAGACGTTCGACGGCCAACCTGTCTGGGACGGCGAGATCACCATCTTCAACATCGCAGGACACCCCACAGCCCGGCTCTGCTACGCTTGGTCCGAACCTGTTCCGGACTCTAACAGGCGCCGGTTCTACGCCGTTCTCCACAAGCACCCGATAGACTCTGCCCAGACCGCCCTCCGAGCCTCGTTCCTGGCATAATTGCTGGGTTGTATTTCAAATTAGGACACTACCTGGGATGGAGTACTTCAACACGTTTGGCGGCAATCCGGTATCGTGTGCAATCGGGCTGGCTGTGCTGGACGTTTTGAAACAGGCGCAGCTTCAGCAGAACGCGAAGCGCGTAGGCAAGAGCCTCCTCGCCGGCCTAAGGAAACTGAAGAGCAAGCACCCGCTTGTGGGGGACGTGCCCGGACTCGGGCTTTTCGCGGGTGTCGAATTGGTTCGGAACCGAAAGACCCTGGAGCCGGCTGCGGAAGAAGCGAACTTCGTCATTAACCGCATGAAGGACGAGGGGATTCTGCTCGGCGTCGACGGC
>JADFGT010000109.1 GCA_022567555.1 Armatimonadota bacterium
CCTTGGAGCAGGTCCCCTACGAGGAGTACATACGGAGCATTGACAACTCCATCTTCGCGATTCTCACGCTTGCGCCGCTGAGTGGCCAATCAGTCATGGAGCTCGAGTTCGGGCTCGCCTTCAGCATGATGGACCGGATGCTGGGCGGCGCGGGGACGACCTTGAACCGGACCGTGCTTACGGAAATCGAGCGACCACTGATCACGCAACTGATAGAACGTGCGCTCGCCGCACTGAAGCACGCGTGGGAGGCCGTCGTCCTCATTAATCCGACGATTGACTCGATCGAGACGAGCGCCCAATTCGTGAACATCGCCCCAACGACTGACATCGTCGTAACTATTCTGTACGAAGTTAAGATCGGAGACCAAAGGGGTGCGATGAGCCTGTGCATTCCCTACTTAGTGCTGAAACCCATCGCCTCCAAACTCGCTGGGCAGAAGTGGATCACTACGTCCAGCCACAAACGCAGCGCAGCCACACGCCGTCTGATTTCCCACCATCTTGGCCAAACGGCCATCAATTGCCACGTCGAACTGGGAACGGCCGTCCTCTCGATCCGTGATTTCGTGAGCCTGCGAGAGGGCGACGTGTTCCGGCTTGATCGAAAGACCAATGAAGACCTGTTGCTCTGCGTCGGGAACTCGCCGAAGTTCGCCGGTACAGCGGCGCGAAGAGGGAAGAAACTTGCATTCAAGGTGACACGGCGGATCGCCTCACCCTGGGAAACGGACTAAGGAGGACCGATGTGGACGGACTTAAACCTGAAACGGTAAATGCATTCGGTGAGTTGCAGGACTCGGTTTGGGAGGCCGTCTCGAAGGCCGCCAGCGAGGCCTTTGAGTCGAAGTTGACCTTCAGTACACCGCTGACTGTCTCCGCCCGGACCGATGAGATCCAATCAGAATTATCGGGTCCGATGCTCGTGTTCGAGTTTGCTTTCTCCGACCTGCCTGAGAACACGCAGGTCATCCTGATCCCGCCGGACGTCGCAAAGCACCTTATATCCCTCACGACGAAGGAAGAGGTGGAGGTCCTGAACGACGAGATTGTCGAGCAGGCGTCGGAGAAACTCAAGGCGCTCGTGACCGGCTTATGCGACGGAGTGGGTGCGGCGCGAGAGGCGGAAGCCCCGTCCATCTCCGAAGTCTCGGTGAGCCATCGCATCTTCAGTTTTCCGTCGAGTCTGGCGCAGTCGGAGGAGATCATCCGAGTCCAGATCGGCCTCAGCGGAGAGGACATCACCGGCACGGCGACTTGGCTTCTGGATGAAGCTTGCGCCGCTTCACTCCTTGGTGCCGAATCGCAACCGGAGCAGGCCGAGGAGCAGCAGGACCCCGTCGAGGAGACAACCGGCGGTCCCGCCGAACGCGAACCCTCCACCGACCTTCGAATCCTGATGGACATCCCGCTTGAAGTCAGCGTGGAACTGGGCCGCACTTCCCTCCTCATCCAAGACGTTGTGGACCTAACAAGCGGCAGCATCGTGGAACTTGAGAAGGCCGCCGGCGAACCGGTGGACGTGCTTGTGAACGGACGACTCGTCGCGCGGGGGGAGGTCGTCGTGATTGAGGACAACTTTGGAGTCCGAATAACGGAGATTCTAAGCCCGCAAGACAGGCTCACACAGTTGGGAGATGCCGCTTGACGCTCGCCGGACTGATTGCGCAGGCCGGCGCCCCCGGCCTCGGGGGACTGAAGGAGGACCCGATTCCTCCTTTCAGCGGCACGACCACTGGTTTGGGCGTCACCTCCCTATTTCAGATGATTCTGGCGCTGGCGATCGTCGTGCTCCTGATTCGGTGGATCGTGCCCAAATACCTCTCAAAGGCCGGCCGCAAGCGCAGCGCCGACGAGCCGGGGGGGGAGATCGAGGTGCTGGCGACGACACCGGTCGGCTCAGGACATATCCATCTGATAAGGACCCGTGGCCGAACGATGCTCCTCGGGTCGGCTCAACAGGGGATCACACTCATCAGTGACCTGGAAGAGGATTCAGTCTTCGACAACCTGCCCACGAAGGCCGGTGAGAACGGCTCGGGCGCGGCCGGCGGGAGTCAGTCCGGTTCGTTCGACGACGTTCTTTCGCGCCTGAGACGCTTGGAGGGATGATGCGCCGCGCCTTTCGGCTTCGAGGACTCTTGTGGCTTGCCGCAGCGGCGGTTCTGCTCGCAGTCGCCTCGGGTGCGTTTGGCCAGTCGGCCGAAGCCGGCGGCGGGACGGGGCTGCCCAGCATTCAGATCGGGTTAGAGACGGCGGACAGTCCCGGTGAAGTAGCCAGTAGTCTCCAAATACTGGCGCTGCTTACCGTTCTCAGTCTCGCGCCCGCGCTGCTTGTGATGACGACCGCTTTCACCCGCATCGTCATCGTGTTCAGTTTTCTTCGCACTGCCCTTGGAACGCCCTCTATCCCGCCGAACCAAGTGGTGATCGGGCTGAGTCTCTTTCTGACATTCTACGTGATGGGACCCACGTTTGAACAGTTGAACACGAGCGCACTGCAGCCTTACATGAACAAGGAGATCAGCCTGGATGAAGCAAAGGGCCGCGGTTGGGTAACGATTCGGGATTTCATGCTTCGCCAGACTTACAAGAAGGACCTCGCCCTATTCGCCGACATGAGCGGAGCAAGGTTCGAGTCAGTAGATGACGTAGAGTGGAAGCACTTAGTCCCGGCTTTCATTCTCAGCGAGCTGAAAACCGCCTTCATCATGGGCTTCTATATTTTCGTTCCATTCCTTGTGATTGATCTGGTCGTAGCCAGCACCTTGATGAGCATGGGCATGATGATGCTCCCTCCGGCGATCGTTTCCCTGCCGGCCAAGGTGCTCGTATTTGTGTTGGCAGACGGCTGGAGTGTGCTTGTTCAGGCCGTCGTAGGAGGCTTCAGGTGACCGAGGCCGACGTTCTGGAGATCGGCCGCCAGGCCCTGCAGGTTGCTATTTCGATCAGTTTGCCGCTCCTCGGGTCCGCGCTCATTGCCGGGCTTCTGATCGCAATTTTCCAAGCTGTGACGCAAGTGCAGGAGATGACCCTTACGTTCGTGCCGAAAATCCTGGCCATCGCCCTGGCGTTCGCCGTGTTCGGCGCTTGGATGCTTTCGACCATCGTGTCATTTGCGGTGCAATCGTTTCAGGCTGTTGAACATGTTACGCAATGAGTCTTGATTCCGAACTTCTGATCGCATTCCTCGCCGCCTTTCTGCGCACGTCGGCGATGGTTCTTGCCGCACCGCTTTTTTCGGCCAGCAGCGTCCCCGTCACCGTGCGCGTCTTCTTCGCCCTTGTTCTTTCATTGGCTCTGACGCCGTTGCTCCATGGTGTCATCCCCGTTCCCGATACGCTGTACGGACTCGTCTCAATGGGATTCCACGAGATCGTCACGGGCCTACTGATCGGGATGGTGGGGCAACTTGTACTGCTTGCCGCCGAGATCGCCGGCTCTTTCCTCGACATGCACATCGGTTTGGGCCTGGCCTCCGTCTTGGCGCCTAACGTGGGGATTCCCTCTTCCGTGATCGGCAAGTTCAAGTTCATGCTGGCTCTGGTCCTGTTCCTTACGATGAACGGCCACCACTTATTGATCAACGCGCTTATTGCAAGTTACCAAGTGACCGCCGAACTCTCGCTACAGGCAACTTTCGACGTTGCGCTCATCAGTGTCGGCAGGATGTTTATGTTAGCGCTGCAGATAGCGGCGCCCGTCGCGGCTGTCGCCTTTGTCGTGGACGCGGCGTTCGGCATCATCAGCCGCGCCGTACCCCAGATCAATGTGCTGATGGCCGGCATCTCGGGAAAACTGCTGGTGGGATTCGTCGCGCTGTCTTTTGCTTTGCCCGGACTCGCGTATGGCGTCACGCGCGGCCTCGAGATGACGGAGGACCTCCTGCTTCGGCTCTTTCAGGGATAAGCCATGGCCGAGAAGCCGTCTCAAGAAAGAACGGAGCCCCCAACACCGCGTAAGCGGCGCAAGGCGCGCCGGCAGGGAACGGTCGCCCGCTCGACGGACCTAACTTCGTCGCTCGTCATCTTTGCGATAGCGATCTTTGCCCCTCTTCTGGCCTCCGGTCTCGCCATTGGCCTGCTTGAGATGATGCATACCGGCCTTCGTGTGCAGGACCCCTCGTCCGGAGTGGGCGACGTCTTGGGGCATGTGTGGGCCACGGCCGCCCCGGCCATCATTGGACTTGTGCCGATCGCCCTCATCGGTATCGTCGTGGGCGTAAGTGTTGGGTTTGCGCAAGTTGGGTTTGTGCCCACGCTCGAACCTATGAACCCGAAGTTCGAGAGGATCAATCCGATTCAGGGATTCAAGCGTCTCATCTCGCGGCGTGCCCTTTTCGAATTCGGGAAAACGATCGCAAAACTGCTGCTCATTGGTTACATCGCCTGGCACGAGGTGACAGGCAACTGGGACGCCATGCTAAACCTCTCGATGCTCACGCTCTATGAAGCGGTGTCCTGGGTCGGTCGGTTGATCGCGTCCATCTTTCTGAAAGTGGCCGTCGCATGGATCGCCCTGGGCGCCCTGGACTACTGGTTCCAACGCCGCCAGGTCGAGAAAGAACTGATGATGACGAAGGACGAGTTGAAGCGCGACATGCGGGAGACGGAGACATCACCGGAACTGCGTGCCGAAATGCATCGCCGCCGCCGCAGACTGGCCCGGCAGCGCATGATGTCCAATGTCAAACACGCGGACGTAGTCATAACGAACCCGCTCGAATACGCTGTGGCCTTGAAGTATGAATCGAAGCGGACGGCGGCGCCGGTTGTGCTGGCCAAGGGGCGCCACCTCGTGGCCGAACGCATCCGCAAGGAAGCAAGACGCCACCGAGTGCCGCTCGTTCCAAACCCGCCGCTTGCGAGGTCCCTGTTCGAACAGGTTGAGATTGGCGAGGCGATTCCCACGACGCTGTTTCAAGCCGTGGCCGAGATCCTGGCATTCGTGTTCAAACAGAAGGGCCGCAGAGTTTAGGCGGATACGGACGGCAGGGACGGTTCGGTCCCGGCCGCGGCCGCCGGGGCGCTTGCCATCCTCGGTGTCCGCCGCCTCTACTCGCACCATGCCGATGACATCCCGGTCATACGAACCAGGATCGGCCGGACCGCCGATACGGTCGCACCTGACACGCACCCTTCCACACGGCTTAGTATTAGGGCGTGATCCTCCAGATCGTCTGGTCAATTCCGACGTTCCAGCCTGTGAAGAAGCTGAATGCCGCGGCCTTCCAGGTCATCAGCGACTTCACTTGTCTTGTGCCCGGCTCGACGAATCGAGAAGCGTTAGCGGTGACGACGATCTCTATCACCTCGTCCGAAGTCGCCGCAAAGCCGACGTGCAACTCCTCGTAGCTCTGTGTTACGTAGTTGTACAGCGAGATTCGCCGCTCGATCTGATTTCTGCTCGCCATCCCTTCGAACCGGAACCTCAACTCGCTCGGGGTCTCTGTCGGCGACGTGGCCACGACCTCTATCTGCACGGGCGGATCAATGCTCGGGGCGAACACCGCCGTCCGCACAACCAGCCGCGAGTCGTCGCTGTCGAACAGGTCCGGCAACCCGCCGGAGAGCACCAGGCCTCGGATGATCGTGAAACTGTCCGGCACGATCGCCCCCGGCGGTCCAAGGGTGCCGACGGTCAGGTTTGTCAGCGGTCCAGGCTTGAATGTCCCGAGGACGACCGTTGAGTTTTGCGGCGGCGCGTCTGCGTCGAACCGGAAGTTGTAAAGCCGGCCATAGGCAAGGGAGTTGGCGTCCGGGTTTGCAGCGAACGTATCGGTGGACCAGGTGATGAACCCGCCGCCGATCGTGACAGACCAGTCGTTTCCAGCGTCCTGGTCCACGTCGTGGAAACCGATGTTTTGCGCGGTCACTCCCGGGGCCAGGGGCACGCTGAACGACCTTATCTCCTGCCATTGGGTGTGCACGTACAGCGCGTATTCATAATGGAACATCCCGCCGCCCAGGTCGGTGGTCTTCGCCGACAGGATCGCGTCGCCCTCGTCTCTGGGCTCGGCTGTCGCGCTTATATCGCCCCAGCGTTCCACGGCGGGGCCCTCGATAAGACCTCCAACGCTCCCGAAAGTCCACTGGGAGCCGCTCCACGAGGCCGTCGCCTCGCGTGAACCTATGTTGTTGTATTTGTCAGTCTCGTCTTGTGCGATGTAATAGGCCTCGTAAAAGAACTGGGCGCCGGCCATGTTGAGGTCCTGGTCCTGCACCAGTAGGAGGTGATCGAGAGAACCGTGCCCACCCCCCGAATGGCGGCGCGTGCAGTCGTCAACCCCGCCCGAGAAGTGCGACCCACGGCATGTCCAACGGCCCGTGAACGGGTTTACCTCTTCCCTCGGGCCGAGCCATGTGCGGCTCGAGTTATTGCCCACGCCATACGTATCCGAGCAGTTGGGGCCCAGCCAATTGCCGCTGCCGGGGTGCTGGCAGCTGCCGCAGCCGCCGGAGTTTGTCGAGAAGAAGCCGTGCTTCAACCAGGAGTAGCCGATCTGCTCGAAGCGGCCGTCCTTCTCGCGATACAGGTTCATCGCGATTACCGGGTGCTGCTCATTCATCGGGGCGAACCACGCAACGTTGGCGGTGCCGACATTGCATGCGGTGGTGGACATCGAAAGGCCGTTTGCGCCGTTTGGGAACGCGCCAGTGCGACTGACCGCAGATAGGGATTGCAGGCGGAACAGCTGTATGTCACCGATTCCGCCGTCGATCTCCGGACCGCTCAGTCCCGAGTCCCCCTCGTCGCCGCCGACCTGGACGATTTGGCCGAAGACGGACACGGTCCCGATTATCTGGTGCTCCAGGTCGGGGCGCCCCATCGCCGATGCCAATTCCCTGGAGATGAGCATGTCGGCCGAGCCTATCATCAGCCGCACATCGCCGCGGCTGAAGTTGACGACGGCCGTCGAAAGGTCGAACGCCCGCGGCGCACCTTTCTCCGAACTTCGGATGAAGAGGTCCGTGCCGTTGCCAACATTCTCATAATAGAGAACGAAGTCCTGGAACGAATGGACGCCCTTCTCGGAAACGAGCGTAAAGCCACCCTCATGACGCAAACTTCCGGATAGCCACCGGCGGAGAATCCCGCCCTCCACGACGAAGACCAGGTCAGAACTGTCGGAAACCTCGAACCCGAGTGGGTCCTCCATCAGTTCCGTGGGGCTCGCGGTCTGATTCACGTCCCGAATCTGCAGGCCGAGGCCCTCGACCAGGCCTTCGAACAATTGAATGGACGTGACGCCGCTGCGCACCTGCCAAAATTGCTCAGCGCTCGACGACGCAGCGAGCATCACGCCCGCCGCCAAACCGGCTGCACATAGAATCCTTCGATTGACCATCTGTCTGATGCCTCCCTTCAGAGGGACCGCGGATGTCTGCGATCCTGAGTGATCTCGGTGGAATAGTCGAGGACATTGTATCCCAAACTGAGCCTTAATGACAGACGTTTTTTAGCCAGGTTTACGTTCGCGGCCTTAGCGTCGCGCGATTTGGGCAGGGCGACCTCATATTGATACGAGGCTCATCGCCCGGCGCCAACGTTTCGGCAGCCCCACAGATGAATCCGCGGGCCAGGCAATTCTGCCTGGGTTTGGCCGGAGACGTCCCCATAGCAGGCCCGTCTCCGGCACGGCGCGGTCAGGTCAGTCGCACGCCCAATACCAGGTTCCCTCGGTGGGGTGCGGTTCTCCGGAGCGATGGCCTTCCGGGTCCACAAACACGTTGTCGAACCCGGCGGTGCCGGTCCGCAT
>JADFGT010000110.1 GCA_022567555.1 Armatimonadota bacterium
CGTGCAACTCCTCGTAGCTTTGTGTGACGTAGTTGTACAGCGAGATTCGCCGCTCGATGAGATTCCTGCTCGCCATCCCTTCGAACCGGAACCTCAGCTCGCTCGGGCTCTCTGTCGGCGACGTGCCAACGACCTCTATCTGCACGGGCGGTTCAAGGCTCGGAGCGAACACCGCCGTGCGCACAACCAGACGCGAGTCGTCGCTGCCCAGTATCTGGAGCAGCCCGCCTGAGAGCAGCAGGCCCCGGATGACCGAAACATCCCGAGGCACCACGCCCGGAGCGTTCAGGGCGTGCACCACCCCGGAATGGTCAATGTGGTAGACGGTTCCGTCGTAATTCACACTCACCGCCTTGGTGCCTTCGTCGCCGCCCACCTCGTACTCCCACAGGACCGTAGCGCTGTTTCCGTCGTCGCGGATCGCGTACAGTTTGGGCGGTTCGCGCCCGCCGCCCGGTCCCGGTATTATCGGGCCCATGACCCGGGGAACGTACAGCGTTCCGTCGTCAAGGGCCACGACGGTCTGGTATCCCCAGCCACCGACACCGAGGGTCAGCGTCCAGCGGATTTCCGCATGGTCGCCCATGTCGTCAATCGCGGCCAGTTCGTCCCAGAAGTTGGCGAAGGTATACAGCCGCGTCACTCCGCCCACGACCCTCACGGCACCGATGCCGCCGTTGTGCATGGTTCCGAACGGGATGCGCCACTTTTCGGTGAGCGTGCCGGCGCCATCGTCCGTGAGGGCGATGACGTCGGAGTAACTGCCACCGACGTAGATGGTCCCATCCGGTCCGACCACCGGAGAGGGCGCCCAGTTCCAGCTCGGCGTGCTGATCGTCCCCAGAACGGCGCCGTTCCCTACATCCAGGCAGTAGACAGCGTTCGTTTCGCTCGCCTGCACGTAAAGCCGCGCGCCGTCATGGCTCACGGCGACGCTGCTCCCGATGCCGCCGTTAGCGGCGTTCATCGGGTCGGCCTCCCACATCAGGTTGCCGCCGCTGTCGAGGCGCACCACCCGAGGCGCGTCCGCCGTGGTGAAGACGACGCTCCCGTCCTCCAGCACGGCGGGGCTGCCGAGGCAGTTGCCCGGCTGCGTGTACTGCCAGACCACCGCGCCGCTCGCGCCGTTGTCCTCGACGCAATAGAACCGCTTGTCACCGGCCCAAGTGCCGATGTAGATTTGCCCGCCGTTGCCGATGGCCGGCGTGTTGAGAAACAATCCGCCGGCAGTGTCCAGGGCCAACTGCCAATTGATGCCTCCGGTTTCGGCGTCCAACGCATATAGGACACCGGTGTTGGAGCCGATATAGAGCGTCGAACCGTCGGCGCTCACCGCCGGGCTGGACCTCACTTCGGTTGCCGGGGCGTTTGCCAGTTGGGTCGTCCACTTCGGTTTCAATCCCGGATCGGGCGCAGGCGGTATGCCCGGCGCAAACCCGCTGTTCTGCAGGTCGCGTTGATACTTTGCGAACGGAGTGACGTCCAGTTGCGCCGGGGCTTCACTCGGAATGGCCAAGAGGCCAAGTGCAGCGCAAGCTCCCAGCTGGAAGAACGCTCGTAACCTCATTTCCTGCCTCCCTTTTATTGAGTAATTGATTGCCGCAAACGTCGCGGCTCAGGCGCCTCGACGATGAACGCGCCCGCCCAGCATCATGATAACACAGTTCGTCGGATGGTGGCAAGCCCGGGGCGCAGGTATACTGGCAGCGGCTCCGCGAACCGCGGCGCCCGCCCGCTTAGATGGCAGAACCAGTGCGAATCCCCGCTCTCGCCGGCGCCTTTGGCGGCCCGGTCGCCGGACCGGCTCTTGGCGCTGAGGGCCTGATAAAAGATATCGAGTCCATATCCCCCCAGGAGGAACCCCGACCGATGGCAGACGGCAACTTCGATGCGGACCTGGTCGTGATCGGCGCAGGACCGGGCGGCTACGTAGCGGCGATTCGCGCCGCCGAACTGGGCGGCAAAGTGATCTGTGTTGAAAAGGAGTATCTCGGCGGCACGTGCCTCAACTTGGGATGCATCCCCTCAAAGGTGCTCATAGCGAGCGTCGAACGGCTGAACCAGGTCAAGCACGCCGGCGCTTTGGGAGTGAAGGTCGATGGGAAAATCGAAATGGACTTCGACGCCATGATTGCACGCGTCAAAAAGATAGTGAAGACGCAGCGCGGCGGCGTATGCATGCTGTTCAAGAAGAACGGCGTCGAACATATCGAAGGCTTTGCGAAGTTTCTGGACGCAAATACGATTGAAGTTGAAAAGGACGGAAAGAAGCGGGAGATACGCGCGCGCAACTTCATCTTAGCCACCGGATCCAGCGTGCTCTATCTGAAGATCCCCGGTTTGGAGGGCGAGAATGTTTGGACCAGCGACGATGCCGTGTTTCCGCCGTTCGCTCCAAAGAGCATGCTCGTTATCGGGGGGGGCGCGGTCGGAGTGGAGTTCGCTTACGTTTTCAACGGCCTCGACACGGAGACCACCGTCGTCGAGATGCTGCCCAATCTCATTCCCATGTTCGATGAAGATCTGGGCGTCGAACTCGAGAGGCAGTTCAAGAAGCAGGGCGTCAAGATTTTGTGCGGTTCCACAGTCGAAAAGGCCGAGAAAACTAAGAAAGGTTGGAAATGCACGGTAAAGGGACCGAACGGCACACAGCAGATCGAGGCGGACGTCGTGCTTCTCGGCGTGGGCCGCAAGGCGAACACAGAGGGCATGAACCTGGAGAAGGTCGGCGTCAAACTGCACAAGAACGGCGTCGAAGTTGCCAACAGCCGGATGCAGACGCACGTGCCGAACATCTATGCGGTCGGTGACATGATCGGCAAGGTCTTATTGGCGCACGTTGCGAGCATGGAAGGCATCGTGGCCGCCGAGAACTGTGTGCTGAACAACGGTAAAGAGATGGATTATCGCGCGTTTCCGAACGTCGTGTTCACGGTTCCCGAAATCGCGAGCGTCGGCCTAACCGAGGGCGAGGCAAAGGCGCAGGGATACGACGTGACCGTCGGCAAGTTCCACTTCCGTCCGCTCGGCAAGTCAATGGCCGCGGCGGAGCAAGAGGGCTTTGTGAAAGTCGTGGCGGAAAAGAAATATGGCGAACTTCTGGGGATGCACATACTGGGCGTTCACGCCTCCGACCTGATTCATGAGGGCGTCGCGGCTATAAAACTGGAAGCCACGCTCGATTACCTGATGGACACGATCCACGCGCACCCGACGTTTGCCGAAGCGATACTGGAAGCATACGAAAAAGCTGCGCACGACGGCAAGAGCATTCATACGTTATGAGGTTTGGAGGTCAACTGCTCAACACGCGGTACTGTGGCAGTTGAACATAACTTCAACATTCTTTTCATTTTTCATTTCATAATATCCCACAACTCGCCTCTCGGACTCGAGGTTCCTCAGGTTTTCAGCACCATGTCGAGATAGATCTGCCTCGCCTTCTCATAGAGTGCGATCATCTCCTCCCTTTGCGATTCATCCAGCACCTTAGCTTTAGTCTTTGCCCACTCGATCGCGTCTTCGCACTGTTCTGCGAAGTAGGCGGCGGCCTCGGGGGAGCCGATCGGCCTGCCGGCAACGTCGATGTAGATCGGGCTAGTGTGGGCGAAGATCGGAATGTTCTGATTAAACGGAAGGTGCTCAGACGACGACGTGCGCGCCGCGATCCAAGTGCTTCCGTCGATGGGAACTTCCACAGTAAAGCTCAAGTCGCGAGCGCCGGATGGATTCTCCTTCGTCGCGACGATCTCACCGCCCAGGACGATCTCGATTCGTTCCATTGGGATTCGACTCGACACCTCGACGGCCACAGTAACCATCTGATCAGGCGAGGCCGTGATCGTGTCACCAATTCCGGCGCCGTCAACGCTGAACTTGATCATCGGCCCGGTCGTCGTGAACGTCCTCCCCGCCCGAATCCCGTCGATCCAGCCCTGGTAACTGAGCGGCCCATCCATCTTGACGTAGGTCCGGACAGAGCCGAGGACCTGCGTGTTCTGCATCTTGTCGGTTCCGGCGGTCGCCGGCACGCGGAAGCCCAAATTGAGGAACCGGTACCAAGTATCGGCGGGTCCAAGTTGCCCAAAGATACCGTTGAATGCGTCGCCCATGGTCATCAGGTCTATCGAGTCCACCTTCCCCAGCGCCATGTCCACGGCCAGCTCGCCCCCGGGGAACGGGAAGTGCGCCCAGGTGACAAATCCTCCCTGCTCGTGGGTCTTGTCGGCCTGGATAGCCATGGTGGGGAAGTCGTGGCCGCCAATGACACCCCCGCCAGCCTGCGGGCCCCAAGACAGCGGATAGACGAGCTTCCTGAGGTTCATCAGAATCGTGTGCCCCAGGAACCCGTGCCGGCTCTCTTCGTTGACGTAGACGATGTGCCCGGGCTCCGAAAGCAGGCTGGGAGCGCCGGTGAAGTGCTCTGCGTTCGTGATCAGCTCGGCCCACTTAGTCACGAGGATGTTCAGGACGTTAAGGTCTTCGCCCTTCATCTCCAGCATGCCGTTAGTGGGATCGATGAAATGGACGTGTGTGTCGCCAGAGAACCACCCGTCCTGTGCGACGTTCGACCATCGCTCGAGTTCGATATTTAGCGTTACGACCTTGGAGTCTGTGACCTCAAAGTGTGCCGTAAACGGCTCGTACTCCATGCCGCGCACGACCTCGATGTCGTATGAGCCGACGGGCAACGGCAGCGTGAAGTCGGAACTGACGTAGGCGAACGACTTCCCGTCCACCATCGCATCGACGCCGACGTCAGGGTTCCATCCTGTGTGGATCCTCTTCACGTGCCCCTCGGGCGGCCAGTAGTCGCCCTCGCTGTCGGTAACGCTGACCCGCGCGAAGACCGGCTCGCCCGTGGCCGCGTCTCGCAGGTGCACTTCGACAGGAAACAGCAAGTGGTGCTCCGGAAGCTGGCCGTCAGACTCCTGGAGTTCAAGAGGCGTCTCGGCGCCCATCTCGATTCTCACGATCAGCCACTTTTTCTCTTCCTTTTCGAGCTCGAACGTTAACGACAACCGCCACGTACCGTCGTAATGCACGACCGGCGTGACGCGTATCCGCTTGCCTACTTTCTTGAAGAACGCGTGGCGTAGGACTATCCTCTTCGTCCACGGCCGAGAGCTGGCCACCTGAGCGACGACGCCCTCCTTCGTCGCCCCCCAACTGGTCGTCAAGTCGTCGTGGAGGACTGCGGCCGCGGCCTCCCCGTCAGCAACCGCCGTCGCGTAGGCGAAGGTCACCATCGCCTGACGTGCGGCATCCATTTCCTCGTCCCCGTGAGGGGCAACGCTTGAGGCGTTAGCACGCACCGGAGACGAACCGAACCCTACTGCCGCCAACAGCAGCACTGCCAATAGCCACTTTGCCTTCATACTTTTCCTCCCTCTGTCTTCAACTGCCTGAACACGCGGCGCGGTGGGTTAGTTGAAAAGCCCCTACTCGTCCGCCCTGACCATCTACAGCGTGTGAGGCGAAGATTCCTGCTGCGAACCCCATCGCCGCACGTTTACGTCTCGGCCCGACGCCTCCCGCTTCGCGCGCCTCAACCCCAGCCCAATAGCCGCGCGGTCTGGGTCACCGCAAGCACACGGCGAAGGCAAGAACGAGCGGAAGGAGTGAGGCCAGAGTCAAGCCGATGTCAGGAACATTCAACGGCGCGGCTCCGGTCTCGCTTTCGGCGGTCTTGACGGTCTCGTCCAGCCTAGAAAACCAGAACCCTTAGATGATCGGCCGTGATTTCCGCTGAGCGTCGCTCGGCCGCGCTCACTGAACACCGCTCTCTGCATCGCTCATGAGATACCTAAACCGCCACCAGCAGCCCGGTCAGATACATGATCCCCAGCCCGCAGAAGAAGCCCAGAAGGTTCTCTGAGAGCGCGAGTTCCCCGTCAGAAGAGCGAACTGACGGGCTGAATGCGATCGCGTAAACCACCTGGAAGATCGCGCCGGCGGCCACCGCGAAAAAGATGAGCGCCCAGAAGGCCGAATAAGTGAATCCGCCGATCAACGTTCCTGCGATCGTGGGAACGCCCGCAAGCGCGCCGAGTCCGATTAAGTGCCAAATCGTGAGACGCTTCTTGGCTGCGGGTGCGACGATGGCAAGGCCCTCCGTGATGTTGTGCAGCGTGAACCCAACCACCAGGGATGCTCCGACCGCCACCTTGCCCAAAACATAGGCGGAGCCCACGGCCAAACCTTCCCCAAGGTTGTGCAGACCGATGCCCAGAGCGATCATCAGGGCGAGCAGCAACTCCGGAGACAACCGCGAACCGGAATCGCCCTTCACTCTGCCCGGACGGCTGAGCGCCGTCAAAACAAGAAACACGACAAGGGCCACAACAAATAGGAGCGTCGTTCCCTGGAGCGCACCCGGCAGCGCCTCAGCCACCTCGAGCCCCTCTTCAATCGTGTCCAAGCCGAGAAAGACCAGAAGTCCCATCGTGAGGGACAAAAAGAATCGCATCCACCGTGTTGAGAGGTTGCCGAGCAGCGGGTACCACATCAGGCCCAAGCCGACCGGAACGACCCCTATCAAAACGCCGAGCATCGCGAAAAACCCGAACGAACCCCAGTTTGGAGTCGGACTGGAAACAGCAACCGGTATCTCCGCGTCAAACGTTACTCCGTTTCTTGAAATGATCCGAACTGCGTGCGTTTCGCCCTCCACCCAGGGATAATAAATCGTGATTTCGCCGCGTTCCAGCCTGTCGAGGGTCCCATCCGCCGGTTCCATTGTGAACCGCCAGTACGCTTCATCCACCATCACCTGGGCAACCGTGACTGGGTCCGGGCCGCCGTTGATGACATCGAGTTTTATCTCTCCGGGCTGCAAAGTGATCCACTGAATCGAGAGTTCCTCCACGGGAGGAACTTCGGTCAAGAGAAGCACGTCTGACCCGTATCGAATAATGCCGAACACCAATAGCCCTAAAAGCAGAAGCGGCAGAACAGCATAAACGATGCGGATTCTACCGGCTGCGGATGGGGAAGCGTTCATTTCGGATTCTTTACTCACGATTATTCGGACTCCCTCACGTCGAAGAATCCCATCCAACCTAACTCGGCGAATTCGCTTTGATGCGCGTGGAACATGAACATCCCAGGGCGGGGGAACCGAATCTCGAGAACGGACCGCTCCCCTTGACACATCATCACGGTGTCTGTGAAGTTATCCGGATCCAACTTGGTTCCGGTGCGGAACTCGTAAAAGAAGTTTGCATGAACGTGGAACGAGTTGACGGGGTCGAACTCCGTAATATTCACCAAATAGATCCGTACCAATTCTCCAACCGTCACGGGAATCGGGTGGCGCATGTAATGATGCGCGACGGTGTTCACCGCATAGATTTCGTTCTCGCCGTCGAAATTGGTGTCAAAGCCGTTCATCACCATAACCATTTCTCGTGCGCGTGGACGCGGTGTGGGGGGATCCACAATGAACACGCCGTAAAGACCTTTATGGATATGCCGTTTCAGCGGAACGGAATGACAATGATAGAGATGAAGCCCGAACGGCTCTGCGTCGAACTCGTAAAGGAAGCTGTCACCGGGATAGACATAGTCCTCCGGCGCCGATCCGTCCATCTCAGCGGAATGGAACCCGTGAAAATGAATGGTGTGCGGGTGGGATCCCTGATTGACAAAACTAATCCGGATGCGGTCGCCCAGCCTTGCGCGAATCGTGGGACCCGGTACGTCACCGTTGTAAGTCCAAGCCGGGAAAAAGAGTCCCGGAGCGATCTCAATCTC
>JADFGT010000036.1 GCA_022567555.1 Armatimonadota bacterium
AAAGGCTATACGCCGGACGGAGACAAGATCGAGGGCGACATACAGGCCGAGAGCATCGAGGCGGCTGAGCGCACGCTCGTTTCACAAGACGTGACCATCGTTTCCATTGTCCCTGCAGGGATGCGGCGAAAGGGCCGGGCAGGTGAACCGTCGTCGTTGTCGGGCGTAATGCCGAGCCGGGGTCGCATTAAGGATGAGGACCTGGCGGACATCCTTCGAGACCTGGCCGTAATGGCCGAGGCGGGCGTACCGTTTGTCGAGGCGCTGGATGCTGTGATTGCGGGCGCCACGAAGCCGTCAATCAAGAAAGGGTTGAAGGCGCTTCGGGACGAGGTCGTCGCCGGCAAGAGCCTGTCGTCGGCAATGCGCAGCGCCGGGCAAGTTTTCCCTCCTCTCGTGTGCGAGATGGTGAGGGTCGCCGAAGGGGGCGGGCGTCTTGAGCGGTCGCTGGAGAATGCGGCGTCCTACGTTGAACGGACTGCGGAACTGAAGAAAAAGGTTTCGAACGCTATGATGTACCCGGCAGTGCTGACGGTCATCGCGCTGCTGACGGTGGGCGTTCTCATCATAGTCGTACTTCCGAAGTTCGGCCACGTTTTCAGCACGATGGGTATAGAGGTGCCGGTCACGACGCGGATCATGTTGGGCGTCGGCCAGTTCGTTCGCGGGAATCCGCTGCTCGCACTCGGAGCGTTGGCCGGTCTCGTCGGGGCAGCCGTGTTCGTGGCTCGCTCGCCGGTCCTATCCCGAGCCGTCAATCGGTTCCTTATGAAAGTGCCCGTCGTAGGTGACCTGATGCGGAAAGTGGCGATTTCGCGTGCCCTGGAGTCCATCTCGACGCTGCTGTCAAGCAATGTGGTGCTGATGTCGGCCCTGGAGCACGGCGCGAAGGTTTCGGGGAACCCTGTGATCGAGGAGGGGCTGATGCAAGCACGCGCCAGCGTCGAGCAGGGAGGGTCCCTTTCGGAGTCGCTCGCAGAAATGCGGGTTTTTCCCTCCACTCTGGTCCAGATGGTCGGCGTGGGAGAGCGAACGGGGCGGCTGGCGCCACTGATGGCCGCCACGGCCGCGCGAATGCAGAGCGATGTGGACGTCCGCCTGAAGGCGCTGGTTTCAATCGTGGAACCTGTGATGATCGTCGTGATGGGCAGCATCGTCGCCCTCATCACCCTCTCCGTGATCGTACCCATCTACTCCGTCATAGACACCCTCAAGTGAGCCGATCGAAATGCCGACAATCTGTGATAGCCAAACGGACATGGGAACTGTGAGTCTTACCAGTCAGATGGCAAGGCGTACGTGGCATTCCCAGTATAGGATATCGAGGTGAGTATGCGAAGGCTAAGATTTACCAGGGCCCACCGGGCCTTCACATTAGTCGAATTGCTGATCGTCATCATCATAATTGCGGTGTTGGCGGCGATCGTGATTCCCAAGTTTGCGGATTCCGGTCTGCGCAGCAAGGAGGCCGCCCTGAAGGCGGACCTCAGACTGATGCGGAACACAATCGAACTGTTCCATCACGACACGGGCGCTTGGCCAGCGGCCATAAGTGACCTGGATGTGACGACCGCGCCGGCCACCGGGCTGGACTCGGGAGGGGGTTCGAAGGCGATCACCGCGGCGAATTTCCGGGGCCCGTACCTACACTCGCTTGAGAACGACCCGGTTGGCGGTGCGGCGTTCAACTACGACACGGGGTCTCCCACGGTCGGCAAGGTTTGGAGTTCCGCCCCAGGAACGGCACTCGACGGTACGAACTATTCTGACTGGTAGCGTCCGCGGTGCGCCTACCAAAGAAGGTCAGGCCGGAGAATGATCGTCTCCTCGCGGCGTGCGCCAACAGAAACGATCGAGATCGGTGTTTCGGTGAACGCCTCGATGCGCCGCAGGAACTCCGTCGCCTGGGCGGGCAGTTCATCCTCCTTGCGGCAGAGCGAGAGGTCGCCGCTCCAACCTGGCATTGTTTCCCAAAGCGGTTCCGCCTTCTCCAGTTCTGCCATGTCGGTGGGTACCCAGTCCACGCGGGTTCCTTCAATGTCGTAAGCGGCGCACAGCCCCACCTGGTCGAAGCCTGAAAGCACGTCGAGGCGGGTGACGGCCAGACTGGTGAAGCCGCTGATGCGGGAAGCGTGGCGAACGGCGACCAGGTCCAGCCAGCCGCAGCGCCGCGGCCGCCCCGTGGTCGTTCCGAACTCCCGGCCCTCCTCGCGGATTCGGTCCGCGAGCGAGCCGCACAGTTCGCTGGGAAACGGGCCGGACCCCACGCGAGTGGCATAAGCCCCGCACACGCCGAGCACGTTGTCAATCTGTCCAGGGGCTAAGCCTGTGCCGAGGCAGGCGCCGCCGGCGGTGGGGTAGGTGCTTGTGACGAACGGGTAGGTGCCGTGGTCGAGGTCGAGCATCGTTCCTTGGGCGCCTTCGAACAGGATCCGTTTGCCCGCCCTCACGGCTTCGTTCACCTCGCGCTCCACCTCACCGACAAACGGCCGTACTCGTTCGGCATACTCCTGGTATTCGTCCAGGAGCGGCTCATACTCCAAGGGCTCCTCGCCGTAGAGTTGAATGGTGCGATTCTTCATCGCCAGCGCAATCCGGAGGCGCTCGGGAAAGCGTTCGGGGTCCACGAACTCCGCCATTCGGATGCCGAAGCGGGCGACTTTGTCCTGATACGCGGGCCCGACCCCCCGGCTGGTGGTTCCCACGCGTCGCGCGCCGCGGTACTCTTCCTCCAGGCGGTCCAGCAACCGGTGATACGGAAAAAGAACGTGGGCCGATTTGCTGATGCGGAGCCTGCCGGTGGTCTTGGCGTTGGCGTGCAGATTGTCCAATTCGTCGAGGAGCGTCTTGGGGCAGACGACCATGCCTCCGCTGATCACGGCGGTGCAGTTCTCATGAAGGATGCCGGAAGGGATCAAATGGAACTTGAAGGTCTTGCCGTCCGCGGCCACGGTGTGGCCTGCGTTGTGTCCACCGCAATACCTGACATTTAGGTCGGCGTCTCCGGCGAGGACATCCACCAGTTTGCCTTTGGCCTCATCTCCCCAGAGAGCGCCGACAATGACGAGGACGGACATGACGTATCGCGCTATGATAGGCGCGGGCCGGGAGTATACCAGCGGCGTGGCCGGCAGGGGAACGGGATGTGGTGAGTAGCCGTAGGTAGCCGGGAGGGGCATGGAGTATGAGTCGCAAGAAGTCTGAAGTCAAACCGATTGTCGCACTGGCCGGGGGTCTCATGGCCGTTGCTCTCGGGTACGGAATCTATCAGTTTGTGAACTCGAGAGGGATGATCTCGGAGGTGTCGTTCTTAGGGGGTGACGACGCGCAAGAGCCGCCGCCTACGCTTGTCTACGAGTTCGATACCCCTATGCCCGACGGGGCGGAGCAGCGGGCGAACCGTGGCGGCGTGCCCGCGGTTCTTGAGCCGGTGTTCGTCGCTGCGGACGATTCAAACCTGCCGGAGGCGGCCTACGTCGTCGGAGTGGCATACGGCGGAGAGGCGCGAGCCTATTCCATAAATCTCCTCGACCGCCACTTGGTCGTGAACGATACAGTGGGGGGCCGAAACATCATCGTCACCTGCTCGCCTCTGCGCGGCGCGACTATCGTGTTCAGTAGAGAAGTGGACGGAGAAGACCTGGATTTTCTCTCGACCGGAGTTCTTTATCGAAACGGCAGCCTTATGTATGACACGAAGACCGAATCGTTCTGGTCGCAATACACAGGGGAGGCGCTGGCCGGCCCGATGAAAGGAAAGTGGCTCACAATGCTTCCTTCCGCATCGCGGGTCCGCTTCGGGGATTGGTTGCGTGAGCATCCAGGAACGGACGTTTTGCGCACGGGAAGACAAACGCATGTGACACGCTCCGACTACTTCCAGTATTACGAACGCGCCGCGAGTGGCGAGCAGCCGGTAAGAGAGGACGATCGCCTGCCCGGAAAGGATGTCGTACTGGGGTTTTACGTTAATGGAACCGCGATGGCTTACCCGATGCGGGTTGTGCGGGATGAAAGTCCCCTGAATGTGGAGATAGGCGGACGGCGGCTGGTCGTGTGCGCGGAGCCGAGTCGCGACTTTATCTGCGCGTTTGAGCGCCCGCCCGGCACGCAGTTCGCCGCACTCGACGGTCACGAACTTGTGGCTGAGGACGGCAGTAAGTACAACGTGATCACCGGACGCGGCCAGGGCGGCGAAACGCTGATTGCCGTCACGGTTATTCGAACGTTCTGGTTTGCCTGGGCGGACCTCTACCCGGATACCGGCTTGTACATGCCCGTCGAGACTGAGAGCGGGGCGCCCTCTGGGGAGGCGGTCGAGGCGGCGCCGGGATAGGTGGGGCGGTGCTACGGCACGGCGGATAGGTACAGCTTGGTGTCCGGTTCTAACCCTTCGATCTGAGTAATGCGGTGCGGTTCGGTGCCGTCCCGGTTCATCACGTATATCTCGACACGGTTGTCGCGATGCGAAAGGAACGCAATTCGGTCTCCGCCGTCAATGAAGATCGGCTCCATGTCGGCCCTGGGCTCATTGGTCAGCCGCCGCACGTCGGTGCCGTCCAGATTCATTATGTAGATTTCCCAATTGCCGTCCATTTTTGAGGCGAATGCAATCTCCCGTCCGTCGGGGCTGAAAGCGGGGTGGTTCGAGTCTATTCCACTATGCGTCAGTTGAACCAGGTTGCTCCCATCGGGGTTCATTATGAAGATGTCTTTATTTCCGTTTCGGTCGCTGACGAAGGCGATCTTCGTGCTGTCCGGGCTGAATACCGGGTGCTCGTCGTTGTCATCGCCCCTGGTGAGGCGCGTAATCTTCGACCCGTCCACGTTCACCACATAGATGTTATAGGAGCCGCCGGGGGTGTCGTCGTTGCGGTCGGATTTATAAACGATTTTGCGGCCGTCCCCGCTGAAGGTTGGGTCCAGGTTCCATGCCTCGTCCCACGTGACGCGCTGTGCGCCGGAGCCGTCCGCGTCCATCACGTAAACCTCGTAGATTCCCATCGTGAGTTCGTAGTCCGACGTGCCGTCGCGGGTGGTCACAAAAGTGATCTTCGACCCGTCCGGGCTGACGGCCGCCATGTTGTCCCAAACGGTGTTGTCGGTGAGTCTGGCGACGTCGCTCCCCTCGATGTCCATCGAGTAGATTTCAAAAGAATAGTCCCGGTTGGACACGTACAGGATTCTTCCAGCGAGCGACGTGGACAGGTGTTCGTCGCCGGCCCCTCCGCATCCGGCAGCGACGACGAGGGCCAGCAGGGACAGGGCGCCGGCCGCCGCAGGGCGCGGGCGGCGGCAGAGCGAGGCGTCGGCGGCTGATCGGGTGCGCATCTTGACGAGCATTATAGCGGATGATGGGATTCCCCGGAAGTGCTCTCAGACACACCGTGAAAGGGCGTGTCTCTATCGGCTAAGATAGGGCTGGGAATGAAAGGAGCGATGTACGCAAGATGACGGTCGGAGTGCCCACCGAGACCGCACCCGGCGAAAAGCGTGTGGCTCTGGTTCCCGAGAGCGCACGCTTGATTTCTGGTCGGGGGCTTCGCGTGCTCGTTCAGTCCGGAGCGGGGGCGCCGGCGGGCTACCCTGACGACGCGTATAAGGACGCCGACGCTGAGATCATCCCCGACCTTAACGGGCTTCTCTCGCGATCCGATGTCGTGTTGAAGGTGGTGGGCCCGCATGACGGAGGCTCCGGGGACCAGAGCGAGGTCATCGCGTTTCGGGAGGGCGGCGCGCTTATCTCCTTCCTGTTCCCGCTCAGCAATCTGGAGACGGTTCGGCGGCTGGTGGATCGGCGGATTACCGCGTTCGCCATGGAGTTGATGCCGCGAATAGCGCGCGCCCAGAGCATGGACGCGCTCAGTTCCATGAGCACCGTCGCCGGATATCGTGCGGCCCTGTTGGCGGCGGCGGCGTTGCCCAAGTTCTTTCCGATGCTAATGACTGCGGCCGGCACGCTTCCGCCCGCAAGGGTCTTTGTGATAGGCGCCGGTGTGGCCGGCCTGCAGGCGATTGCGACCTGCAAGCGGCTGGGAGCAGTGGTCCACGCGTTCGACGTGCGGCCGGCTGTGAAGCAGCAGGTTGAAAGTTTGGGTGCGAAGTTTGTTGATATGGGCCTTTCCGCCGAAGAGGCGGAGGACGCCTCCGGTTATGCGAAGGAGGTCTCTGCGGATACCCACGTCCGCGAACTTGACGTGATTGCTAAGCACCTGCCGAAGGCGGACGTTGTCATCACGACCGCGCTGGTACCCGGCAAGCGCGCTCCGGTTCTTCTCACGGCGGACACCGTGAAACTGCTTCCGGAGGGTTCAGTAATCGTGGACTTGGCGGCGATGAACGGCGGCAACTGCGAACTGACCGAGCCGGGCAAGACGGTGCGGCATAGCGGCGTCACAATCATCGGGCCCGTGGACATTCCGAGTTCGATGGCGCCGCACGCCAGCCGGATGTACTCGAAGAACATAACGGAATTCCTTTTACACATTGTGAAAGAGGGTGAGTGGGCCCTGGACATGGAGGACGAGATAGTTCGAGGTCCGCTGGTCACTCACGAGGGACGGATTATGAATGAGCCGACGCGGCTTGCATTGGAACGAGGGGATAGTTGATGGACCTCATTGTCATTATCACAGTTTTCGTCTTGGCGCTGTTTGTGGGCATGGAGGTGATCTCGAAGGTACCGCCCACTCTACACACGCCGCTGATGTCCGGGTCGAACGCGATCTCCGGCGTCACCATCATCGGCGCGATGGTGGTGGCGGGACGAGGCGAGGAGCAAATTGGCGCGATCTTGGGCGTGATCGCCGTGATCTTCGCGACGATTAACGTGGTCGGCGGCTTCATGGTGACCGACCGCATGCTCAAAATGTTCAAACAGAAACCTCGGGAGCGGACGTAGTGGTGGAGTTCGCCTACCTCAACCCACTCCTGGCCGCTGTGGAAGGGGAAGCCCAAGATGCGGGCCCGCTCGCGGCGGTGATTCAGCTCATCTATCTGGGGGCTGTCGTCTGCTTCATCCTCGGCCTCAAGCGGCTGAGCCACCCGCTCACGGCGCGGTCCGGCAACATCCTGGCTGCCGTCGGCATGTTCGTCGCGATCGTGGCGACGCTGCTCCATCGCGAGATAGTGAGTTATCCGCTCATCGTCATCGGCATAGTGGTCGGTTCGGGCATCGGGGCGGTGTTTGCGCGCACTGTCAAGATGACCGCGATGCCGCAGATGGTCGCACTCCTGAACGGGTTCGGCGGCGGCGCGTCGGCGCTGGTTGCGGGGGCCGCGTTCCTGCGGTATGTCAACAGTGGGGAGGCCCCGACCCTTGACGTGGCGATCACAATGCAGTTGAGCGTGCTCATCGGCACCGTCACGTTTTCGGGCAGCCTCATCGCGTTCGGGAAGCTGCAGGAACTCCTGACGGGGCGGGCGGTGACATATCCATTACAGAAGCCGCTGAATGCGATCCTGTTTGCCGGAGTGCTCGCCCTCGTCGTGTGGCTTGTGGTCGCGCCTTCCGGTTGGGTCGTTTTCGCCGTACTCGTTGGCGCAGGGCTGCTCCTGGGCGTGTTCTCGGTCATCCCTATCGGCGGCGCGGACATGCCTGTCGTTATCTCATTGCTCAACTCTTACTCCGGGCTGGCCGCCGCTCTCACCGGGTTCGTGATCAACAACCACGGTCTGGTGATAAGCGGAGCGCTCGTCGGCGCGTCGGGCCTCTTTCTCACGAACATCATGTGCAAGGCGATGAACCGGTCGCTGGGTAATGTGCTTTTCGGCGCGTTCGGGGCGGCGCCCGCGCTGGCGCCCACGACGCAGGCCGCGGCGGCAAGGGGCGTGCGCAGTTACAGCGTCGAAGACGCGGCCATGATTTTCGCCAGCGCGAACTCCGTGATAATCGTCCCCGGTTACGGCATGGCGGTCGCACAGGCGCAGCACGTGGTGAAAGAGTTGACCGACAAGTTGGCCGCTCACGGGATTGACGTGAAGTTCGCCATCCACCCTGTGGCCGGCCGCATGCCGGGGCACATGAACGTTTTGCTGGCCGAAGCGGACGTGCCGTATGAACAGTTGCTGGACTTGGAGGGGGTTAATCCGTTGTTTCCGCAGACGGACGTCGCGCTGGTCATCGGTGCGAACGACGTTGTGAACCCGGCCGCGCGGCATGACAAAGCCAGCCCGATTTACGGCATGCCGATTCTGGATGTGGACAAAGCGCGGACCGTGATGATCTGCAAGCGGAGTCTGAATCCGGGGTTCGCCGGGATTGACAACGAACTCTTTTATGCGGAGGGCACGATCATGCTGTTCGGCGACGGGAAAGCCACGATTACGCGCCTAGTGGCGGCGCTCGACGACTTCTTCTGATTTTCGCGGCCCGCCGGTGAGGGGCCTTGGCCTTGCGAGGAACGGTTCCCATTGGGGCTGAAGGTTTCGCTTGAAGCGCCCGGGAACACAACGGGCGTCTTCCTATGGACTTCCCACCGACAGGTAAAACTGCACCCTAAACGTCTCTCCATCTGCGGCCTCTACGTCAACCGCTAAGCGGTATTTGCCGTCGGCCGGGAACACGACGTGCCAGAGATACACGCCCGCTTCGTCGCCGGCCTCGGCATCGGCCGGCTCGACATCAGAAAGCCGTTGGCCTTCGGTTATGAACCTTCCGGTCACGTTCAGGCCGCTGAGTGGGGCACTCGTTTCGGCGTCGGTTATCTTTATCGTAACTTTCCCTGCGCCGCGCAGCGAAGGTTGAGCGAACTCGGCTTTCAGCGCGAGTATGTAATCCCCGTACCGGAGAACGCTCTCGAAGGAGGGTCCGCCTCTTCGCTCTGAAGGCTCTTCCGAAGGCTCTTGCGGGGGTTTCGGCGGTCCGGCCTGCACGACCTCGAAAGAGAACTCGACCTTGAGGATGTCACCGCTCGCGGTCATGGCGCCGACAGCGAAGTGATACTCCCCGGGTCCGGGAAAGGTCGTTCTGAAGGTGTAAGCGGCCTCACGGTCATTGAACACGGCGGGGATTGGATCGCCCGGCTCTTCGCCCTCTCTTGACAACCAGCCGTTGACGACAGCGCCCTTCACGTCCGCGTCGTCATTCGAGATGTCTCGAATCTGCACGCTCAGGGTCGTCTCCTGTTGTACCGGGATGGATTTCGGGTCCGTAGCGAAGACCACTTTGTAGTTCCCGCTCAGTCTGATGAGAAGGTCGCCGGGTTCGGCGCCCGTCGGCGGCTCTTCATGCTGCTCTTCCGGTTCTTCTCCTGTTTCCTCCCCATGTTGCTCCTCGTTGCCCTCGGCCGGACGATGGGCGCTGGGGCCGATGAGCACGACCACGCGATCCGGGTCGAAAGTATCCGGAACTTTGGATGCCGCGCTGTAAAACACCTTCAGGTCGGCCTGCGTGAGCGTGAGAAGAGTGTCCTCGATCTCCTCCCCGGTCACTCGCCCCGGCGGCGTCTCGAGCTGGGCATACAGCTTCTGAAAGACCTCCCCGACGGGCGTGCCGATCGTGTCTGTCGGCACTTGGCCGACGGCGAGCGCGACGTGGTCTCTCAGCAGCGCGAGCCACCACCTCGCGAGCCGCTCAACGCCCGACTTGCCCGCCAGCCGAGGGTCAATGGTCACCACCGTGTGCGGCAGGTGCTCGCCATGCTGCTGCTGCTGGATGATGACCATGCCGTTCCGAAAACCGACGCTGAACATCTCGGGCGAGAACTCGTGGGCCTCAGAAAGCGTGTCTAGGCGTCCGGCGATTATCTGCGCCCTCCGCGCCGGCGAGAAGCCCCCCGCGGTGGTCGTGATGACGAACAGGTCCATGCGGTGGCTTGAAATGACTCCGCGCTCCTGCCCGTCCACGCGCTCGACCCGGTAGGCGAAATGGCCGGCCGACGCAGGGGAACCGAGCAGCGCCAGGCACGGGAGCAGGATAAGTTTCTTCATAAGAGCCTCCTTCAACACCATCAATATATCATGCTTTCGCGAGTTTTGGGGGCGTGGAGGCCGGGATTCGCCGCCATGCGGGGACGCCGGCCCGCGCCGCGTCGCTCGCAGGGGCAGGAAGGCGCGGCCCCACGGCTAACTCATCCCCATGAGACGGCTCCCGATTCTGCGTCCGGTCGTGGGTGCCCTGGCTTCGTTCGGCTGCCTCGCCGCGGCGGGCGCCGACACGCTTGAACTCACCGACGGCACGGTCATCGAGAACTGCTACGTCCGCGACGATGGCGTGCGGCTGCTCCTCTGGCGCAGTTTGCAGGACGTCGGCGGGCCTGGGGAGGCGATCCCGCGAAGCCGCGTGAAGAGTTTCAAGATCGAGCGCGGCGACGATTGGGACGCCCACCCGGACCTGCCCGACCTCTCGGTCACCTTCATCGAGCTGAATCCGAAATTGGCGGGACTGCACGGCCTTGTGCAATATGACAAGTGGGGCCGGCCGAAACCGGGCGGCGGGCCGCTGCCGGACACCGGCGAGCGAGGCTTCATGAATCCCGGTGAGATCGTCAAGGGCATGAAGTTTCAATATGATCCCGGCCAACAGGTGACGTTGACCGCTCACGTTAAGAACCTCGGGTTCGCGACGGCCGCGCCGTTCGAGTATAGGTGGCTGATTGACGGTGAAGAAGTGGGGCGAGGGGCGTTCTTCGGGTCGCTCGAAGAGATGGAGGAGGCGACGTTTACGCTGAAATGGTTCTGGCAACCCGGTCGGCACCCCGCAACGTTCAAGATCATCACGGACCAAACCGAGATCGCGACCAGAAACAACGAGGCGACCGACCCGCTGTGGGGATACTCGTTCTTTTACATCGTGCACAAAGGGCGCGTGGACGCCTGGCACCAAAACAGAACGGCCTACGGCACGTTTTCATTCGAAGACTTTTATCGGTGGCACATTGACATCATGAACCTGCTGTTCGAGCGGAGCGTGTTTCCGTCTGCGCCTGAGGGGATCATCGCTCGCGTTCGGCTCGATCGGATCATTTACACGGACGACGTGGACGAGGCGGTGAAGCAGAGGTTACAAGGGGGAGTGGGCTATGACCAGGGCGGATGGACATGGTTAAACGACGAGGATAGGAAGCGCGAATGGAAGCCGCCTACACACCAATGGCGCAACCAAACCGAATGGTCGCTGCCGCACGAACTTGGCCATCAGTTGGGTCTGACGGACCTGTATGGTTTGGACTACGCGGGCCATGAACGGCACGTGACCCCCGACACCGGCGAAAAGGTGACGCACTTCATGACGCATCCGACGACGATGATGCACTGGCACGGCCCGCACGTTTGGTCGGAACTGGACGCCGGTTACCTGAACATGACGTGGAACAAGCCGCGCGGGTATTACGGAGACTTCTATTTCGCGATTCCGCGTGAGTGTTTCTTGCGAATCGTTGACGTGAACGGAGAGGGCGTTCCAGGGGCGAAGGTGGAGATATTTCAGCGCGGCGCGGTGGTGGACCCGAACGGCAAGCCGGGTGAGGACCGAGGCGTGACATATTTCCCGCTCGTCGAGGACGGCAACTTCGGCCATCCGGTTTCACAGGACCCCGTAATCATAGGAACGACCGGCGAAGAGGGCGTGATGCGCCTGCCGAACCGGCCGGTGAAAGAGGTCGTTACGCTCAACGGTTTTGAAAGGCGGCCGAACCCGTTCGGCAACATCAACGTCGTCGGTCAGCGCGGTCTGATGCTCGTGCGCGTCACAAAGAACGATCGTCCTTGCTATTATTGGCTCGAGATATTCGACTTCAACGTTGCCTGGTTCCGGGGGCATAAGAACAGATATACGGTGACGCTGAAGACACCGTACGCTTCAGTCAACTCTCCGATGCCCCCCCGCAACGTCAGGGTGGAAATCCTTGACAAAGACCACGTTCGCGTTACATGGGACGCACCCGATGTTCCGCGCGAACGCAACTACATTGACAAGACGATTGCATTCACGGTCTTCAGGCGAATCGGAAACGACGGCCTGAACGACCGGCCGTGGTTCCCGGTCGCAACCGTCGGGCCGGACAAGCGCGAGGTCGTCGTGGACCTGCGGGAGTTCACGGAAGACGTCTACTGGTACTCCAAGTCCAGCCGCTTCGCGGTGGCCACGGTCGGCGATTTGGGCCTTCGAAGCGAGTTGGTCGAGGTTGTGTTGCCATCGCCGTCTCAGACCAGCAGATGACCCTTGAAAACGGTGACCGCCCGTCCGCCGAGCGCGACGCGTTCGCCCATGAGGCGCACGCGAACCACGCCCCCCCGCTTCGACACCTGCAGCCCGGTAAGTTCGCTCTTTCCCAGCTTCTCGCCCCAATACGGGCCGAGACAACAGTGCGCAGAACCGGTGACCGGGTCCTCCGCCACACCGCTCTGAGGGCCGAAAAACCGCGACACAAAGTCGAACTCGGGCGAGTCGGACGCGCTTGTCACGATAACGCCGCGCGCGTCCACCTGGGCCACCTTCGCGAAGTCCGGCTGCAGGCCGCGAACGCGCTCCTCGGACTCCAGTTCAACGAGGTAGTCCATCCGGTTCTTCGCGACCCGCACGGGCTCCGCGCCCAGCGACTTCGCAAGGATCGCCGGCGCGGCGCACTCTTCGGCAGGTTCGGAAGGGAAGTCCATCTCTATCAGGTCGCCGGACCGTTCGGCGGTGAGCAAGCCGCTAAGGGTGTGAAAGATAGCGCGCGCTGCAATCGGCAGGCGGCCTGTCTCCCAAAGGACGTGCGCGCTCGCGAGCGTCGCGTGGCCGCACAGGTCAACTTCGATGACGGGCGTAAACCAGCGAAGGTCGAAGCCGGATTCGGAAGGCGCCAGAAACGCCGTCTCGGAGAGGTTCATTTCGGCTGCGACGTTCTGCATCCACCAGCCGTCGCGCGGCTCGTCGAGAAGGCAGACCCCGGCGGGGTTGCCCGCAAACGCCCTTTCGGCGAAGGCGTCTACGATGAACAGTGGCAGGGGCTGTGGGCTGCCGGTCACTTTACATCTCCGTCACTGGAAGTGAGTCGTCGTCCGAGGTTGGCACAAGGGGTCATCGCGGCCGATTCTATACCACAACCCTCGCAGGGCTGTGGATGGCGTCCGGGCAGCCCCCTTCCGTCGACTTGCTACCACCGATCCTGCGAGGGTTGGTGGATACGGCCTTACTTGACGAGCGTGATCTTGAAAGAGGCCTCCATCTCTTCAGTGGAAACCGATCCCTCAGCCTTGACAAGTTTCCCGTTCTCGACGTCCACGTAAGATGTGAACTTCAGATAGCCGGGGTCTTCCGTGTTGGGATACGCCTCGACCTCGTACTCCAACTTGGCGACTTTTCGTCCCCCGATCTCCGTCATTTCCGTCAATTTCCCGTTGCCTGTTACCGATGCGTTCTTGTCCGGCGACGTCCATTGCACCTTGAACTTGTCGCCCACCTTCACCTCTTTTGCTGGGACGAAACCGGTGATGGCAAACACGACAAACGACCTTCCCTCTTCCTCAACATCAAGCATGGCCGGCATGCCGTGCAAGTCGCATTTCACTTGTATGGGAAAGTGAAGTTCGTCTTCCATCTCCTGGCCCCCAATCACGATGGACATCTTCGTCTCCTCGAAGCGAACGTCTGCCGCCCCATCCTCGAACACCTTCTTCGTGGTAACGGTGAGTTCGGCGATGATTGAGAACTCTTGACCGCCTTCGGCGATGTCGGCGGTTATCGTGTAACGATCCGTCTCCTTGGCCTCGTACACACGTTTGAGCAGGATGGACTGTGACTGAACCAAAACCGGCGGGGCCGGGGTGGCGAGGCCAGTCGAGATGACTACTGTTGCAAGCAATGACGCAATCATTCCAAAACCCCCTTTGATGAGGCGGCTACTCACATCCGTGACCTCCGGTTGCGCGTGGGGGCGTCGCGCTGGGTCCTTAGTCCCGGTTATATCGCTCGCTGCCCCTCCGCCGGTTCTTCGTAGACCATTACAGTCCCCGGTCCTGGAGCCATGATCTGAACCGTTCTAAGAGCGTGGGTTTGCGGCCTTCCACAATGATGACCGTGACCCAACCCGATGCCACTGTATGCCTTCCAGGGGATTCGTAGCGGCCCCTACGGACCGCAATGCTCCGGCTTCCGATAGCCGCAAGCCATTGGAGTTCTGAAGGAGCCGGAGTAGGCGTCGTCCCTCCCCCTTCGTCAACTATCTCCCTCTGGGCTCTATCTTCGATGACTCGGAAATCTGCTTCAAACACCCAATAATATGCTACGACCCCAGAGCGCGAACCGGGGAACGGATCAATGACGCTGATGAAGGCAGGCCTGCGCCCGTCCAGAAACTCATACTCGCTCTTCGGAGGCAATGAGAAAGCGTACAGCAAGACACCGATGAGTAGCAACGCCCCGCCACCGAGCGCCACCCACTTCCACAGCCGTTTCCGCTTACTGCACTTCATAAGCTCACCGGGTCAGGGCTTGTCCGGCGGGATGCGGTGGCCTCCTACCCTCCGCGGAACGTACCGTCCGGATAGCCGACGAGGACCCCATTCCGTTTGAGGTTGTGGACCGCGTCATACGCCCAATGGTCAGGCGGGACGTCGGGAAACGGTTTTAGCAAATCGTACGGCGGCGGCGGGTCAAGGTTACGGATTCGGGCCGCAAGCGCCTCTGCTTTCACCAGCAGGTCGTCGGCGACCTGTCGGCGCGCGCCTGGGGCGTCGCCAAAGCGCGAACCTTGGGCCTCGCCAAAGATATCAGTGAACCACATGATCGTCGGGAGGTGTCTGTGCCAGCGGAAGACATCTTCGACCTCAGACCTGAACTCTCTTTCATTCACCGTGAGCTCCTGGCGGTTCCGCAGACGAGAAAACTGGGTTTCTACTTCTGTCGTCACGCCTGCTACACGGTCGAGGTTTTGACCCACGAGCGTGAGAATCCCGTCGAAGTCAGGGCGGCGCCTCCGCAGCCCAGCGTCACCAACAAAGATGCCCTCGCGCTTCAGGTTCAAGAGTGCCACAAGGGCCCGGTGGTAATTGGGTACATCCGGGAAGGGGCTCTGGGTCTGGCCGGCGGCAGGCGAGAACGGCACCGCCATCGCTATCCCCGCACACGAGACCATCAGCCACCGGTTCGCCTTCTCCAACCGCGCGACCCTGTCATCGAGTGACCTGTTCATGCGTTCATTATACGGCAGCCTGCCGTTTCCGGATCTTCTATTGCTGTATCGGGCTGCAGTCCCACTCCGTAAGCGAACCCGACTGATCCAGCAGTTTCATGTCTTGTCCCATGTACCGCAGGTGGCCGTCGTCGAAAAGGAGCGCGCGGGGAATCAGTTTCGCAAAGAGTTGAGACTTACCCCCGCCGATCTCGAGCGTTGCGCGAAGGTTGCCGTACTCGTCCGTTCGGCCCTCGACGATTCCGGTTTCGCCGCCGGCGGCCCTGAAACTGCCGAACAGTTCGCCAGACGCGTCAATTCGCAACGTCAGCGTGCCCTGCGGCTCAGTGCGCAGGGTCGGCAGCCCCCCCGGCTCCGTTGCCTCATAAGAGTACTCATCCACGCTGTAGCGGTAAGTGCCGACATAAACACCGACGTCGGGCTCTCGCCCCCAGGCAAAGTCCGCGATGATCGGTTTCCCCGTATGCCCGTACGTCAGCCACGCCCCCGCTTCGTCGGCGGCCCGGTCGTCTCCGTCGCTTCGCAGTCGGCGAACCGCATGCCGATACGCGGCGACTCCAAGGAAGTCCAGGATTGTGTAATCGTTCTCCATAACGGATTCGGTCATGCGCGCCACGAGCGGCTTGTCTTTCAGAAGCACACCGCACAGGCCGCGAATGAACGTGCGCTCCGATTCAAACCTGCTTAGGTTCACGTTCGCTGATTCGTCGGCCACCAGCAAAACCTCCGCCTCCTGTGCGTTACCTAAGCCTGCCGCAACAAGGGCGTTGATCGCGCCGTCCAGCGACTCATACCTGCCGCCTTTGGATTTGATGCCGTCCATCGCAGCCTTCGCGGCCGCGTAATCCTCTCGGACGGAAGCGAGGTAGAGCGCGTAGAGACGCCGAGCGTCGCCGGTGTATTCGTCGAATCTAATCAACTGCTGCACGAACTTATCAATCTTTACGTCATCGCCCCAGTTGAGATAGAAATCGAGCAGCACGCGCGCCACGTCTGAACGGCCCAGCTCGGTACCGTCGAGGTTCGCGCCGTACTTCTCGAGAAGATAATTCATCCGGAGGGGTTCGGACCACAGTTCGAGCGCGATGTAATACCAAGCCACCTTGTCCGGGCCGACGTCGTCCGCGAGCTGAACGAGTTGTAGTTTGGCCGTGTTCGTGACAACCATCAACTCGTCGCGGTCGAAACCTGCATCGTACAGTAAGTACGCCGTGTCCAAAACCTCGGTCCAGACGGCCACGGCGTCACCGTGCAGGTCGAGTGCCGAGTCAAGGTATGGCTTCGCCGTGTCGAAGTCGGTCAGCATCGCTTCCGCAAAGTAAGCCGCGAGTTGAGTATCCCAAGAGAGTTTGCGCTGTTGGGCGGCGGCGATCACTTCCTTCGCGAGTTCCGGCAGGAGGGTGTCCGCATTGCGAACTACTGTCAAAGCGTAGAAACCGGGATAGGGGGGGCCCTTCAACGCGGCCCGGTAACCGGCCAAAGACGCATCGGCCTGCCCAATCATCTGATAGGCGATGCCTTTGTACAGGTTGCACAGCCCCGGCGATTTCGACTCCGATATGAACCGATCAAGCAACCTGAGGGCGCTTGCGAACCTGAGTTGGTTGGCGGCGCCGCCCTGGTTGTATATGCCGACATAAGCGCCCGCGAGCATTATGATCAGGCCCTCGTCGGGAGGCATGCGGCCCGGTGTGTAGATCGCCTCTTCCAGCAGTTCGGTGGCCTGGTCGAACCGGTTTTCGAAAAAGGCAACGGCGCCTTTTAGGGCCAATGTTTCGCGATCGTCCAGATCGGTAAGTTGCAGAAACTCTCGGATGAGCGCGAGTTTCTGCTGTGTGTTACCGTTCGTCAGCAACACGTTGAAGTAGAAGTAGGCGTTGACGTGATTTGGATACATCTCCCACATCTTGGCGGCGTGTTTGAGCGCCTGGGCCCCGTCGCGGTGTAGTTGCGAATAGAAGACGGCGGCCTCGTGATACCAAAAGGAACCGCTTTCGCCGGCCACAACTCGCGATAGAATCTCGTCCGCCTCTTTGAGGCGCCCGCGAGCGTAATGCGCGATGCCGAGCAGAGATACTTGGCGCTCCGTGAGCCGGCCGAGACGGTCGGCGGTCTTGAGTAGTTCTATTACGTCGTCCCATCGGCCCTTCAGGGCGACGGCGTCAGCATAGGCGGACAGCGCAACTACGAGGGACTGCGTGTCAAGGCCGGCCTCGTTCGTCCTGCTCAGGAACTCCTTGACGCTGACGGTTACGTCATCGCCACTCGCCAAATAGGCGGCGAGCAGGACGTCGTTCGTCTTGTCGGCCCATACATCGGGCACTTGGGGGGAATCTCCGAAATCCCGCTCGGTAAACGTACGCACGTCTTCGCGCACGCGCTCCGCAACCGCCGACGCCCAGAGCGCCCCGGACCTCGGATCGCGCAAGTCGGGGTCCTTCAGCGCCTGAAGGAGGTGGTAGGCGAAAACGCCGTGGCCGAGCCGGTCGTTCTCCCATGATCTGGACCCCGGAGCGGAGCCGAGCAACACCGCAATCTTTGTCTTGCTGCCGAGGCTCGCAAGTTGCCTGCCGAACTGATTCTCCGCGCCGGTCCTGCACGCGTCTACGATTATGAGAACGTTTTGAAGGCCGGCTCTGGTGAAGCGGTCAATGAGTTCTGAAACGGGAAGACCGACTCTCTCTACGCTCTCGGGCCTCGCATCGGTTGGTAGCAGGAAGTCTCCTTGCGGCGTGCTCACACCGTGACCGCTGAAGAAGAACAGGAACAGATCGCCCTCATCGAAACTCGGGTTCTTCCCACCGCTCAGGATTGCCTCCAGTTCGCCTAAGATGTGTCCGGCGGTGGGCGTATGTCGCGTGTCGGAGTCGTCGGTGAACAGCGTCACGGTGTCGCGGTCGAAGCCGTATCCCGCAATCAACGTTTCCGCCATGTCGCGGGCGTCCCGCACGGCGTAATTCAGTCCTTCGTAGTATTCATATTCGTTCGCCCCGACCACAATCGCCCACCTCTTGCCGGGCACGAACGCGACGTCCCGGTCTTGCGGCAGTTCGATCTCTTGGCAGAGAACGGGCAGGCAGGCGCAGGCAGCCAGCGCCAAGAGAACCGCACACACTCTTCCTCGTCTTGAAGCGAGGTTCACAGGGTGAATATTACACAGAATCATCGAGTTGCGGGTCAGACCGGCCGTCCCGGTACCCCGCACCGCTTCGGAAGGCAGACACGCAGAGCAGCGAACAGGTACCGTTTCGCTTCCGAGGTAGACCGGTCGCCGAGCTATCTTCCGGGACCGGATCTGCGGTTCGGTGTCAGCGGTGAGACGCGAGAACGGAATTCATTATCCAGGCGTGGTTCAAGACCTGTTGGTCCGGGCCCGGGAAGGCGACGCCCAGGCAATTGACAGCCTGCTCTCGCCGCACCGGCCCCTGATCAGCAGTTATATCGGCAGGAGAGTGCGCGGAGCGGATGATCGGGAAGACCTTGTTCAGAACGTCTTTCTGCGCGCCGCCCGCAACCTGGGCTCATTCCGCGGCGACTGCCCGGTGTCTCAGTGGCTGCTCCGCATCGCCGCCAACGAACTGAAGAACTATTACGAGAGAGAATTGCAAAAGCGCGGGCGGAGTGTGTCCTTAGATAGTCTGGACGATGCGTTCGACCTCGACCTGCAACAGACCGAGCCGGAGGCGGGTCCCTATTCAACACTCGATGCCGAGAACACGATCTCGCTCGTCATCGAGGCCGCGAAGACGGCGTGCAGCGGCAGCGAGTTTCGCGTTATCGCTATGTTCTATGACGGCGAGACCTACGAAGGAATCGGAAGATTGCTGGATATGAAGAGCGCAACCGTACGTAGTCACTTCCTGCGGGGCAGGGCGAAACTGCTCGCGTACCTCGTTCAACATGAGCCCGGCCCGCTCGGCGGCGAGGAGGCGATCGAGCGCGCCCGCGAGGCGGCCTCGGCCGCCCGCGACCCGGCGGACAGGCTCGACGAGGAGGAGACGGCCGCGTTCGCCGATCCGCGCGGACGGTCGCAGGCGTTCCGTGGGGCATGCCTGAAGATCGCCAAGCACCTGCCGGTGCCGATAACTGTTTTTGGAATATTGATGGAGGTGTTCAACTGGGTTCACCCGATGATCTGACGCCGATAGAAAAAGCGTGGTCAACACAGATGCGCAAGCATAAGCCGGACAACTGCCTGGAAGCCGAGGCCCTGATCGAACTCGCAGAGCGCGGCAGGCGTGCCCGCGACTATGAGGCCGGGATGAACCATGTGGCGACCTGTTCCGAGTGCCGGGCGGCGCTGAAAGAACTGGAGCGCGTAGAGGAACTGCGCCGGGAGCACCGCCGAGGGTTTTCTTGGGTCAGCGGCCGCTGGACGTGGGCGGTCGTGGCGCCGGCGGCGGCAGTGCTGGTCATTGGCGTTCTTATAGTACGCCCGTGGGAGGGCGCGGGCTTGGCCGGCGACGGGATCGTGGCAACGAACGGCGGCTCCGGGACGAACGGAGGGACCGGCGGCGGTACCGAACCGGACGGGTTCGGCGACGGCACTCCAGACACCCCTCAGCCGAAGCCGCCGGAGGTGATCGAAGAGCCCGGCGGCGGTGAGGTCTACTACGCGATCGGCATCAGAGCGGAGAGCGGGCGCATCTACGAGGGCGATCAGCGCCTGCCCGATTGGACTCGCGACTATTTGGAGCCCTTGCGGACCACGCCGACCATAGTCGAGGGTCTTGTCTCGACCGACGGGCCTTCTGTGCGCCTAACCCGGCCCGATTACGGGAATCGGGGCCTGGTCGACGTAACGCCGGCGTTCGAATGGGAACGCGTTCCGGGCGCGACCGGTTACGAAGCAGATTTGGAATTGCTTGCCGGCCCGGCTGCCGGGCAGGCAGAGGAGATGCCGGGAGCCTTAATTGTAGAGGAGATGGCCGCGAGTCTGACCGCCGGCCTGAGCCTCGAACGCGGCCAGTCATATCGCCTTACTATCCGTGTCGTTCGGCGATTCCAGGGTCCTGAGGGCCGCGCCCTACCGGATGCTGCGGTCTTTGTCTTCGACGTGCTGACCGAGGAGCAGGCAAGTGAGGTCGAGTGGGCGCGAGCCAACCGCGAAGCGACGCCTATTGCGAGCGCGATGACGCTTCACGCCCTGGGGATGTACGCCGACGCGCTGGACGCGATCCGCTCTGCTCCGGAGGATCAAACCGTCCGCCTCTGGCGCAGGAAATTGGAACAGGATCTGCAGAAGCGCCTGTCAGACCCTTCCGAAATCCGCTGAGGGGCCCGCGGCCGGCTGTCGAGTTCTCCGTGCTTAGGAGACATCCATACCGATTCCAGGCGGGGCGCGCCGGTTTGTGCGGGGGTTCCTTTCCGACCTGCAACACTTTTCAGGTATCCGGGTCCGTACTCATCGAAACCGCAGTCAGGACCAAGACCCAAAGGCAGAACCCAGGGCGGACCGGAGACCGCGGAAGAGAAGGAGGACGAAATGAAGAACATCAGAAACGCAATCGCAATCGCAGCGATAATCTCGCTGACTGCCATGGGCGCCACGTCTCCATCGGGGGCCAAGGACCTCAAGAATGACGACGCTCACACCGGCACGGCGATCATCAAGTTCGTCAATGCAACGTCGGCCTGGCTTACTTTCTACGTGGACGGAGTGAAGAGTGCTTCCGTGCCGCCGGGCGACACCGGTAAGGACCTCGTCCAGACGGGCGAGCGCAAACTGCGCGCAGAGAACATGAACGGGGACTACGCCGAGAGGACCATCTATGTTGATTCGGACGGCGCGACATGGACGATCTATGAGGAGGCTCTCCAATCGCAGACGGTCGCCCTGTCCTGCGACCATAACTACGTCGCTGCCGGATGGCACAAGGTGTATCGGAACGGCCACGAAGAGATATGCATCAAGGCGAAGTGCACGAAGTGCGGGACCGTCACACACCAGTACGGGTGTTGAGAATCGCCCGAAAGTCCAGGTCCGGCCTGCCTCGCGCGGGCTGGGCTGCTTTTCCGAGGCAGGATATCGGGTACAGGAGTCTGAATAGGTGTCGGTGTGAGACAATAGGGGTCAGGCTATGGTTCTAATCGGGTTATGCTGCGCGCTCTTGGGCCAGACGGCGGCCGCCGCCCAGAAGCCGGAACTGGTCGCTCAGTTGGGGCACTCGACTGCGGTCAAATCCGCAGCCTATTCTCCGGACGGTACGAGGGTCGTCACCGCGAGTTGGGACGGTACTGCCCGCATCTGGGACGCCGCGACCGGCAAGGAGATCAGGCGGCTTGAAGGGCACTCGGAGATGGTCCGGTCTGCGGCGTTCTCTCCGGACGGGACCAGGGTAGTCACGGCAGGCGTTGACGGCACCGCCCGCATCTGGGACGCCGGGACGGGCAAAGAGATCCGGCGGCTCGGAGGGCACTCTGCCTCTCTCTGGTCGGCAGCCTTCTCTCCGGACGGGACGAGTGTCGTCACCGGAAGTGAGGACGGCACTGCCCGCATCTGGGACGCCGCGACAGGCAAGGAGATCAGGCGGCTTGAAGGGCACTTGAATTCGGTCCTCTCAGCGGGGTTCTCTCCGGACGGTACGAGGGTCGTTACCACAGGTGTTGACGGCACTACCCGCATCTGGAAGGCGGCGACGGGTAAGGAGATCATGCTGCTCGCAGGTGGCTTGGGCGGAGGCCGCTCAGCGGCCTTCTCTCCGGACGGGCAGACGATCGTTACGGCGAAAGTCGAGGCCGTGATCTGGGACGCCGCGACCGGCAAGGAGATCATGCGGCTCACAGGGCACTCGGCCTCTGCCTGGACTGCGGCCTTCTCCACGGACGGGATGAGCGTCGTCACCGCGAGCCTTGACCGCACCGCCCGCATCTGGGACGTCGCGACGGGAAAGGAGACGAGACGGCTCGAAGGTCACTCGAGTTCGGTCCTCTCAGCGGCCTTCTCTCCGGACGGGACGAGTGTCGTCACGGCGAGTCAGGACGGCACGGCTCGGATCTGGGAGGCCGCGACCGGCAAAGAGGTCAGGCGGCTTGAACGGCGCTCGAATTCGGTTCTCTCAGCGGCATTCTCTCCAGACGGGAAAGCCATTGTCACCGCGTGTGGCGATCACGCCGCCCGCATCTGGGACGCCGCGACGGGCAAGGGGGTCATGCGGCTTGAAGGGCACTCGAGTTCGGTCCTCTCAGCGGCCTTCTCTCCGGACGGGAAAGCCATTGTCACTACGAGTAACGATTACACAGCCCGAATCTGGGACGCCGCGACGGGCAAAGAGGTCAGGCGACTTGAGGGGGACCCAAATTGGTTCGAGTCCGCGGCCTTCTCTCCGGACGGAGAAACCATTGTCACCGCAGGCGCTGACGGTACTGCCCGAATTTGGGATGCCGAAACCGGCAAAGAGGTCAGGCGGCTGGAAGGGCACTGGGATTGGGTCAATTCCGCGGCCTTCTCTCCGGACGGGAAAGCCATTGTCACCACGAGTAACGATCACACAGCCCGAATCTGGGACGCCGGGACCGGCAAAGAGGTCAAGCGGCTGGAAGGGCACTCGGGCGCAGTCTGGTCGGCGGCCTTCTCTCCGGACGGGACGAGGGTCGTCTCCGCGAGTCAGGACGGCACTGCTCGAATCTGGGACGCCGGGACCGGCAAAGAAGTCAGGCGGCTTGAAGGGCACTCGGAATATGTCTTCTCTGCGGCTTTCTTTCCGGACGGGACGAGGGTCGTCACCGCGAGTGAGGACGGCACTGCCCGAATCTGGGACGCAGAGACCGGCAAAGAGGTCAGGCGGCTTGAAGGGCACACGCATTGGGTCACCTCAGCGGCACTCTCTACGGACGGGAAAGCCATTATCACCGTGGGTCGGGACGGCACCACGCGGATATGGGACGCAGAGTCGGGCGAGGAGATCTGCCAACTAATCTCTTTTCGGGACGGAACCTGGGCCGTGGTGGACCCGGAAGGGCGCTTCGATGCCTCGAACGGGGGCGACGTGGAGGGTCTGCACTGGGTGGTCGGCAACGAACCGATCGAATTGAGCCAACTGAAAGAGCGCTATTACGAGCCCGGTCTGTTAGGGAAACTGATGGGAGTCAACGACGAACCGCTCCTGGACGTTGCGCCGTTCGACCATCTTGATCCATTCCCCGAAACGGAATGCTCCATAACGGGCGATGAAGAACCTGTTCTAAACATTCATGTCAGGAACCGGGGCGGCGGCATCGGCAAGGTGCAGGTTTTCCTCAACGGCAAAGAAGTGTTTGTGAGTTACGGGGAGACGGAAGCCCGCGCAGGGGCCGCCGTTCACGACCCGGACGCCGAATCGCTCGACATAAGACTCGAACTGGCCGGGTACCAGCAGTTCGCGGTGCCAGGCGAGGTCAACGCAATCGAGGTCAAGGCGTTCAACGGGAAAGGGATTGTTTCAAGCCGTCCAGTTCGGCTTCCGTATTACGCCCCCGAAGGTGTGACCCAGCCGCCGCATTTCTGGGCGATCGTCGCCGGCGTGTCCAACTATCGGGGCGAGGAAATAGAACTCGATCTTCCCGATGATGACGCGGAGGCGATGGCGCAGGCTCTCGAGGCGGGGGCCGGCCGGCTGTTCGGCGATGACCACGTTCACATAAGCCTGCTGACAACCGGGAACGCCCCGGGGGCACGGACGCCCACAAAGGCGAACCTGACCGCAGCGTTTGAAGAGGTCAGGCTCGCGGCCAAATCCACAGACATCTTGGTCGTTTATTTGGCCGGGCACGGAGTGACGACCGGTCGTGCGAACGGCGAGTACTACTATCTGACACAGGGCGCTCGCTCCACAGCCGGCTTGGAAGACCCGGACGTCCGCGACGCTGTCGCCCTTTCGAGCAAGGAACTGGCCGACCTCATGATCGCGGTTCCGGCCAACAAGCAGGTGTTGATTCTGGACACCTGCGCGGCAGGTCAAGCGGTCGAAACGCTCACCGAGGCGCGCGCCGTCTCTTCGAGCGCTAAGCGGGCGTGGGAACGCATGAAGGACCGGTCGGGAATGTTCGTGCTCGCGGGGTGCGCGGCGGACGCCGCAAGTTACGAAGCGAGCCGATACGGCCAAGGGCTCCTTACATACAGCCTGTTGCTCGGGATGAAGGGGGGGGGCCTAAGGGGCGGTTCCTTTGTGGACGTGATGAATTGGTTCCAGTTTGCGCGGGACACGGTCCCTCAATTGGCGCGCAACATCGGCAGCGTGCAGCAGCCGGTGATCGCTACAAGGCGTGACGCCAGCAGTTTCGACATCGGACAGTTCGACGCCGAGGGCAGGAACAGGATCCCGCTTGGGGAGGAACTGCCGATGGTGATGAGGTCCGCTTTCCAGGATGAGGAGAGAATCCGCGATCATCTTGGAGTCGCGAGGAGCCTGGACGAGGCGCTTGACGCATTGTCGTCCAGGGCAGACAGGCCGCCGCTTGTGTTCGTGGACGCCAACCCGGACCTGGCTGACGCTTTCTCCGTGGTAGGCAGGTACAAGGTTGATGGCGACAAGGTCGTTGTGTCTGTAAGGGTGTTTTTGGGAACAGATCTAAAGGATCAGTTTCAAATCGAGGGTAGTGCAAATGAAATCCAGGACCTCGCGCAGAAGATCCTGTCGCGGCTCCTTGAGACGTTCTACAAGGGACCTGCAACGCTTCATCTGGACTCCGGGTTCGTCCCTATCGAAACCGCGGTCAGGTCCGGGCGACTCAATGGCGAACCCGAGGGCGGGCTGAGGCGAACTGTGGGAACCTGGGAACGGCGGCCATGATATACTGCGAAACTGAGCGAAGTAAGGAGGAACAAGGATGATCACGATAGCGTTGGCATTGTCGGGTGCGCTTCTTGCCCCCGCCGCGAATTCCGGCGGCGCGATTACGCACGGGACCTTCGACCAGTCGGATGTGGTGCGCATCGGCAGGTCACTTGAGTCGGTCGCCCCTAAGCATCCTGATTACACTTATCCGGTCCGCTTCCGCGTGGTGGACAAGGATGAAATAAACGCTGTCTCCTACTTCTTCTTCGAAGAGGACGAGGACGAATTGCATCCTGCTATTGACATATATCAGGGCCTGATTGACAAAGTCGTAGGCGATAATGAAGGCATCCTCGCGGCGGTAATCGCTCACGAGTTGGGGCACATCGCCCTCGGCCACAGTGTGAGCGGAGTTATGACCGACCCGGAACTGACAGACGCCGACAACATTTACCAGCGGGAGCAGGAATTGGAGGCCGACATCGCCGGCGCTTCATATCTTGAGCGGTCCGGGCGTTCGAAGGAGGCGATGATCGATCTCATTAAGGAGTTCGACCGGCTGGACCGTGAAGTTGGCTGGGGGTGGTTTGAGACCCTCGCTTCAGACCATCCGAGCGCCATCGCACGCGCGGCGGCTGTTGACGACGACCCGCGTGTGTGGAACGCGATTCTTTCTTTCGATACCGGATTGGCATTCCTGGAGAGCCGGCGCTGGGCCCTGGCGGGCAGGGCGTTTCAGGAGGCGATTGTAAAAGAGCCGAGGCTGTTAGGCGCCGTCGTAAACGATGCCTATGCGTCGCTTATGATCTATTGGGACCTGTTGCCTCTCGGCGTGCGTGCGAAGTGGTTCCGTCCGGACTTTGGAGCGTTCCTGACGGACCCGCTTGCCGCCGCGCGGGGCGACGAAGTAACGGACGAAGACCGCCGCCGCTACGCCGCGGCAATGCAGAAACTCGAGCGGGCCATCGAGAAAGCGCCGGATGTGAAGCGTGCCAAGGAACTTCTCGCGCTGGCCAAGATCCTTGAGCCGGACGGCAAGGAGTCGGTTATCCGCGCAGGCTTGACCGAATTGGAGTCGTTGTTGACCAGCGAAGAATCGCGCTATCGCAAAGTTGCCATCGTCAACAACCTGCTGGTCGGATATCATCGAATCGAAGACCTGAACAAGGGCTTCAACCTGCTAATAGACACCATCAATGCGACCATCGTTGACGACAAGATCGTTTTCAACTCCGCTGCGGTCGAAAACCTCGTGTACATCACGTGGCAGAACGCCTCCGAGGAAACGGAACGGACCGTGCTCGCGCTTTTCGGGCACTGGCTGAAGAATACGTCCGATGCTTCATCTGCATGGGACGCCGCGCGGGAGCGCTACGAGGAACTCTGCGAGAAGTTGGACGTTGAACCGAAGGAGACAGAACCTGCTCTGCTATTCTTTTGCCGGCCGGTCTCCATTTTCATCGAAGGGAAGCAGAT
>JADFGT010000037.1 GCA_022567555.1 Armatimonadota bacterium
TCATTTCGTGCTGCACGGTGGGCGCCGCGATGGCCACGCCGTCCACGACGAACAGCAATTGGCAGCCCGGATTGTCGTGCGTGTAGCGCCACAGGCGGTCGCGCCCTTCCTGTGTCAAGTGGAGATTGACGGTATACGTGTACCCTTTGCCGGCCGGCTTCGGGAACCGCTCCTGGTCCGCTCCCAGAATCTGGCGCTCGGTGAGCAACACGGTAACCCTTTCCAGCAGCCGTTCGACCGGCCGTGCCAGGGCGCGGACGCGGCTTTCGGACATCAGGTTCTTCAGAGAGGCGGCGACGTCCTCGGTCGAGCCGTCCTGCTCCATCGCGTCCCACGTCTCTTCATAAGCGCCCTGCCAGTCCGCCTCGCTCGGTTCGTACTTGTCCTTTATCAGACGATGGTTCGCCACCCTCGCGGCCAAGCGGGTCTTGTACGGCAGCAAAACATGGGCGGTGACGGCGACACTTCCATCTTCCGCGGGCACGCTCACCGGAACCGGCAGACGGACGTAGATGCCTGACCTGAGGTAGTTCGGGATAATCGTGTCGGTCGGCGTCCCGTCGAGGCGCGTGTTTAACTGCCGCTCCAGCCGGGCGCGCAACTCTTCGTCGCCCGCCATCGCCTGCTCGACATCAGATTTCTCCCAAACGATCTCTTTCCGCGGGTAGTCCTGGGTGTCCATCCCCGCCAAGGCTGCGATCAGTTCGGATACCGCCTCCGGCTCCAAACGAAGCGAGCCCGTAAGCGCCTTTGTCGGCACCGTGGTTCCGCTTGCCGCGCCGAGGGAACTGCCGCCGGGAGAACTAAACTCTGAAGCCGCTCCCTGCACCAGTTGTGCGATGCCGTTCCCTACAACGATGCGCTCCCCGGAAAGCGTCACTCCGATCAGGTTCACTGCCCCCGGCTCTATGCGAGGGAGCCCTGTGGCCGGGACTGTGTTCGAGAGGACCCAGTTTCCGCCGAACCAGATCGAAAGCGCGAGGACCACGCCAATGGCGAACCGGGTGCCTCCGCGAAGTTTCATCTGCGCCACTCGATTCTACTACGTCGGCGGCAAGACGGCTATTCGGATGGGTTGAAGGAGGCGTATACGGGGCCGGCCATCCCGACAAGCGCCGCTGTCCCGCCCAAGTTGATGAGGCACGCCACCAGCGCAGTGAGCGGCAGAGGGACGCCGAGCGCCGCCAACACGATCGCGGCTAAGACCGAAGGGGTCAGCGCCAGGAACGTCCCCAAGAACTGGACCAACCCCCTGAACGCCCGCTGAGTCGGATCTGAGAGGTCTGGGAATACCAGCATCACCGGCAACTGCACAGCGACCGTCAAGATGGCCGCCGAAGGCAGTCCGATTGCCAGCGCGAGGGCGTAATCCCACGCAGCGGGCCGGAACGCGAAGGCGGCGGCCGCTGCCACGAGCGCAACGAGAATCGGCCCGAGCGCCTTGCCGGCTACCTCCATGGCGCACGTGGTAGTGGGGCTGAAGGGCAGCGGCTTCTGGGTATCAACGCGTCGCAGAGTCTCCTGGAAGCCGTTCTGCGACGTGCCGATGGCGAACGCTACGATCAGCAGGATCTGGATGGGCAGGAGCCCGGCGGCGAGGCCCGCCTCATGCTCGCCCTCGAGAACCGGGATCGCGCTCACGAATGCCGCCATCAGGGACATCAGAACCATCAGCCAGAGGCTCATGCGGTAGCCGAGTATCGCTTCCTTCCACAAGATCCCCCACGGCCCCGTGAGTCGCAGGTCGTAGACCCCCCGCAGTCGCCTCGGCTTCAACTTGCCCGACTGGGCGGCTTGGACGAGCAGAAGCGTAGGGTCGCCCCTGCGCTGGGCCTCCCGCCTAACCTGCGAGGCCGCCGTTCCCCGCGCGGCCATGTCGTACAGGTGGTCGGATTGCCTAAGCGCCAGCCACAGCAGCCCGGCCGAACCCCCGACCAAAAAGACCCCAGACACCGCTGCCGGGGCCCATGACGCATAAAGCGGCGCGATCGCCAAACGGGCGGCCGACGCCACAGGCAGCAGCAGGGATTGGACGATTTGCGAGTTCGGGATGGCGGCCAGGTTCCGCCATGTGTCATCCGAGAGGATTGCCGAGGCGACGGTCGCCGCCAGGGCGAGGCCGCCCGCCGCAAGGGCGACTCCGACCACCTTCCGCGCCCGGCGGGAAGCGTCCGCGTCGCGGTTCAGGTACAGCCCCGCCGCGTAACTGAGGGCCACGCCGAAAAGGGAGACCAGCAGGAACGACAGCAGGAATGTACGTCCGACCCAGCCTGCGGCCGAGGGGTCGGGCAGGCTCCTGAACAGCATCTCGAACGCCTCGACCGTGCGCCGGCCGCCGAACACCAGAATAAGGAGCGGCAGGAACAGAGTGATGAGGTAGTCCAGGACGAACCGGTGCGCCATCACCAGTTTCGGGCTGAGAGGGGTCGCGAACAGGACATCCGAGTCGGCGTGCCGATACATGCCGGGCACACGGAACAGGGTAAGCGCCCGCAGAAGGAAGATGACAAGAAACGCCAGGAACAGAATCGCGAAGATGACCTCTTCCTCCGGCAGGTCGAAGGACGGCAGGCCCGAGGCTGGGCGCCGGCGCTGCGGGACCAGGTTGCCCGCCATCATCATGAACCACCAGCCGACGAGCATCACAACCCCGATCAGCCGCACCGGCGACCGCACGGCGCGCCGGAAACTGTTCACGACGCTGCGCACGGTCAGATAAAGAAGCGGCCTCATTTCGTTTCAGGCGCGCTACGGGGCGGAAAGGTCGAACGCCGCCTCCCCCGGCTCCTCGGTCAGTTTCAAGAAGACCTCCTCCAGGGTCGCGCCCTGCATGTCGCACACGCGACGCAGTTCCTCCATAGTGCCTTCGGCCAGATTTCGCCCGCGCCCCATGATGATAATGCGGTCGCAGAACCGTTCGGCAGTGTCCAAGAGGTGCGTGCTTAGCAGGACCGAGCAGCCGCTGTCGCGGCGGCGCATCAGTTCGGCCTTGAACTCATGCGCTCCCTTGGGGTCCACGCCTATAAGCGGCTCGTCCAGCAGCAGCACGTTCGCATCGTGTATGAGCGCACAGGCAACCGCCAACTTTTGCTTCATCCCTTTGCTGAGCGTGGCCACGAACGCATCGGCCTTTTCGAGCAGGTCATAGCGGGCGAGCAGTTCGTCGCCGCGCGCGTCGAACACGTCCAGCCGGTCGAAACACATGGCAATAAACCGCAGGTGCTCGCGCACGGTCAGGAGTTCGTAGAGCGCCGGGACCTCGGGCACGAACGCCAACCCGCGTTTAGCCTCTCGCTGCTCGGCCCTCAGGTCGTGGCCGTTTATCAGGACGCTGCCCGCGGTGGGGCGCAGTATCCCGGCGATGCAACGCATCACAGTAGTCTTGCCCGCGCCGTTCGGCCCCAACAGGCCGACTATCTCGCCCGGCCGGACGGTGAAAGAGACACCGTCCACGGCCCTCAGCGCGCCGTAGTCCTTCACAAGTTGGGTGACTTCAAGCATTCGGTCTCAAGGAGAGTACGGACGTAGGCGGGGCAGGGTTGAGCTGAGGATGATCGGTTGGGTGCAGAGGGCGAAAGTTATGCCGTCCACCGAAAACTCCGCCTCCCCGAAGAGGGCGTGAAACTCACCGGCCGGGGTCAGCGGCGCCGTGAACCTCCGGGGTTCCTCTGCCTCCTGAATGACGTGCCAGCCGGCTTTGGAGAAGTCCCTTGAGTCTGATTCCGCCTGCCAGAGCCGAAACCTCTTGGCAGTGCCCGCCCGCATCGTCAGAACGGCGCCCTCAAACTCGAGTTTCCGTTCGCCGCCGCGCGTTCGCTGCCATTCCCAATCGAACCGCGGCAGGAGCCGCCCGGAGGCGGTGAGGCGGCAGAACGCGGCAAGCGCGTTTAGGACGCGGTCATTGTCGTCCAGTCCGTGGCCCGCGTTCGGGGCGTAATGCACGGCCTTCGGCGTCGGCAGGCCGTCCCAATAAAGGTTGAGGGCATCTGTGGTCCAATACGGGTCGTTAGCGCCGAGCAGGATGAGTTTGGGCATCGTCAGGCGCTCGCGGTAAGTGAACGGGTCCACGATCCGAAGCAGCCGGCGGCCGGGCGCGGTGTCCAGCAGTTGCGGCAGGCCGCGCTCAGTGTAATCGCCGATCATCGGACTGTAACGGCCCCAACTCTCCTTCTGATGCTCCAGCTGGGCGGGCATGTTCAGCATGTCGAACACCATGGGAGCGATGGCCATCACGCGGGGGTCTGCGACGGCCGTCAGGTAGGTGGTCCAGCCTCGCTTGCTCGCCCCCGCCACGATGAACCGGGTGAGCGGGTTGCCGGTCTTCTCCTTTGAGAACGCTTCAAGGGCGTCCATCGCCCTTACCGCGCTCTTGGCCATCGGCAGGAGGAGCGGCCAGTCCTCTTGCCCGGTCATCATGAACTGCTCAAACGTGTGGGCAATCAGGTCGTCCTCCCGTCTGTCCCCGAAGAGCGGCTGGTTCGGCACGTCGTAGAGGGTGGCGACAGGGACACCGGTCTGTCTGGCGAGTCGCAGCGCGATTCTGTCGTCGGGGTCCGTGGCGCCGCGGCCGCCCGTGATGATCAGCAGCGCGATGCCCTTGAACTCAACTTCGGGCGGTTCGCGGAGTTCCAGGCTGTGTTTCCATGTGACGCCCCGCCAGGTCTGCGAAGTCAGGCTAAGGCGGTGGCGGGCGCCGCCGTCCGAGGGCGCGGTCTGCTCGTGCCGCCAATGGAAAGCGCCGTCCTGTGCGCCCACGTAGGCGTCCAGCGGGCCCTGATGGAGGAGGAGCGCGGCGAGGAAGACGGTCATCGCCGCATGTTCCCGTTTCGCTCGAATCTGTTAGTTCCGGGAATAGAACTGGGCATACACCTCAAGGAGCGAGCGCTGGCCGTTGCCGACCGCCTCCAGCGCCTGCCTCTCCAACAGCGGAATGATCTCTCGGATGCGCTCGGAGGTATCGGTGATCTCCAGAAGCCTCTGCTTCTCCATAAGGGACAGTTGGACGCACCCCGCCATGGCGAACGAAAGCGCCATCGGGTCGTCGGTGAACCTTACGGTCAGTTCCACTCCCTGCCGTCCGAAAAGCGCGTCCAGGTGCATGCGAAACGCATCTTTGGCCCGGTTGACAAGCCTGCTCGTGTTCGGCGACTCGGCCACGTCCATCTCGACGATCGGCTCGACGTAGCCGACCGGGTAAGGCCGCGAGTAGTCAAGCCGGCGAATCCGGAACCTGCCTTCGCCCATAGTGAGCACGTGCATCTGGCCGTCGGGCAGTGTCTTGTGAGATACGATGCGGGCGGTCGTGCCCACCATGTAGGGGACTGCGCCCGGGTCGCCGACCTCGCTTCCTTCGCGGATGAGGACGACCCCAAACGGCCGGTCTTCGTCGAGACAGTCCCGTACCATCTCCCTGTATCGTTCCTCGATGATGTGGAGGGGCAGGGCCTGGTAGGGCAACAGTACGGAGTGGAGCGGAAACAGCGGAAGTTCCTGCAATCTGGCACTCATAGCGGCTTGATTCCAGTATATCCGAAGAGCGGGGAAAAGTGGCAAATACCGGCAAGTATGCGGGACCCCGCCGCCGGGTCCATACTGGCCCGGTCCTTGCACCGGTATAATCGAACTTACGGCCGGTGTTGGGCGTCAACGATGGGAGATATGCAGAGCAGAACGGAAAGGGGGACAGCCGACCTGGAAATCGAGTCGCTACGGCAACAGATTAAGGACCTCTCCAGCAAGCTGGCGGACGCCGAGACCCTGATTAAGGACTTTCAGCAGAAGGAGAGAGCGACGGCGGTCCGCGCGGCGGGAGATCCCGCTGTGGAGACTGCCCCTCTCAGCGAGCTGGACACGACGCTCCGGAGGCTCGTTCAGCGCATCGCCATGATCCTGCAGGCGGAAAAGGTGCTGATGATGTTCTTTGACCCTGAGACGGGCGAACTCGGCGCCATCCAGCCGGCCTACGGTGTAGATGAAGACATTCTCGGCATGGTCCGGTTGCGGGCGACTCACGGTGTGTCGGGCGAGGTGTTCCGCGAGGGCAAGCCGGTCATCTTCAGCGACGCCGTGAGCGACCCGCGCACCAAACATGAATCGTTCGGCCTGCTCCAGGTCCGGAACGGGCTCTGCGTGCCGCTTATCATCGAGCGGAGGGACGAAGAGAATCGCGTAATTGACCGCACATCCATCGGCGTCCTGCACGTTTTCAACAAACGGTACGGAGAAGATTTCAACGACGAAGACGTCCGGCTTTTGGAGCGCATGGCCAAGAGCGCCGCTTCCGTGATCTCGAACCTCCGCCTTTACCAGGCGATCGTGGAAGAGAAGGAGGAGTTGCTCCAGACGCTGGAGAGCCTGTATGCCGGGCTGATGCTGGTGAGCGTAGACGGTACTGTTTCGCAGATGAACGCAAGCGCCCGCGCGCTCTTCAAGGTGGGCCCCGAAGTTATGGGTAGCGACTACCGAGACATCATAGCGGACGCAAGTATCCGTGAACTTATCGAAGAAACGAAGGAGGGCAAGGAGGGCCTACAGGTCGAGGTCCCCATGGTCGGCGAACGCGGTGAACGTACCTTCCAGGTGCAGGCCGCGCAGGTAAAGAATGAAGACGGCCGCCTGATCGGCACGGTCACGATTTTCAACGACGTGACCGAACTGAAGAGCATTGAGCGCATGAAGAGTGCGTTTGTGGCTACAGTCTCACACGAACTGCGCACGCCGCTAACCGCGATCAAGGGCTTTGTAAGCACCTTGCTGCATGAGCAAGGGTTTCCTGAAGAGGAGCGCCTGGAGTTCTATGCGATCATTGACCACGAATGCGACCGCTTGACGCGGCTGATCAGCGACCTGTTGAACATCTCGCGCATCGAGGCGGGGGAGAGCCTCAAGCCGGACTACACGAACGTGGACATTAGGCAGCTGGCCAAGAAGGTTCTGATGATTCAGAAGCAGTCCACGGCGCGGCACGAACTCCTGTTGGATGTCCCTGACAAGTTTCCGGAGATCATCGGCGACGAGGATAACCTGGACCAGGTGTTGACAAACCTCGTCAGCAACGCAATCAAGTACTCTCTTGACGGCGGGAAGGTCACGGTCCACCTAAAAGTGGACAGCGATTTCATTCTGATCGGCGTCGAAGACGAGGGGATCGGCATTCCGAAGGAACATCTCAGCAAGGTATTTGAACGTTTCCACCGTGTGCACACCGAGGACAATCGCAAGGTTTACGGCACCGGTCTTGGGTTGTTCCTTGTGAAACACTTGGTAGAGAAACTGCACTTGGGCACTCTCTGGGCAGAGTCCGAGGTCGGAGTCGGCTCCACGTTTTGGGTGCGGCTCCCTATCAAATTGGACATCGAGAAGGCCGAAGCGCTGAACAAATAGCCTTCCTGCGGGTAACTTCTGTGCCGTGCTTGACCGCCAGCGCATTCGCGAGAACCCTGGGCGCATCCGCGACGCCTCCGCGCGCAAAGGCTCAGACGCGCCGTTAGACGAATTCATCAGTTTGGATGCGGAGCGGCGCGCCTCCCTCACTGAACTGGAATCCCAGCGGGCGGAGATGAACCGGGCCAGCAAGTCCATCGGCCTGCTTGTCGCGGAGGGAAAGAATGAAGAAGCCGCGACCGTCAAACGGCAGGCCAAAGCGCTGAAAGATGCGGTCGCCAGTGGCGACGACCGGCTAAGAGAGATCGAAGCGCGACTTCACGAAGTCGAACTCCTGATACCTAACCCCCCCCACCAAACCGTTCCGGACGGCGATTCGGCTGAGTCGAACGTGGAAGTGGAGTCGTGGCGGAGCAAGCCGGAGTTTGAGTTTGAGCCCAGGCCGCATTGGGAAATAGGAGAGCGCTTGGGCATCTTAGACTTCGCCGGCGGCGGCAAGATATCCGGCAGCGGCTTCATCGTTTTCCGTGGCCTCGGCGCGCGCCTGCACCGGGCGCTGCTGAACTTCATGCTCCAAAAACACACGGAAGCGCACGACTATACCGAGGTGTATACGCCCTATCTCGTGAACCGCGACACTATGACCGGCACCGGCCAACTCCCTAAGTTTGAAGATGACATGTATCACATGGAACGGGACGACCTGTTTCTGATACCGACCGCTGAAGTTCCGGTTACGGGCCTCCATCGTGACAGCATACTGAACGGAGAGGACCTTCCGATCTATTACGTTGCGTCTTCCGGATGCTTTCGTCGAGAGGCCGGGGCCGCCGGTAAAGATACGCGGGGATTGCTCCGCGTTCACCAATTCGACAAGGTGGAGTTGGTGAAGTTTTGCTCTCCGGCCGAGAGTTACAACGAACTTGAGACGCTTCGGAAGGACGCCGCGAGCGTATTGGAGGAGCTCGGTTTGCATTACCGGGTTACGCTCCTGTGCGCGGGTGAGTTGGGTTTTGCCGCCGCGAAGTGCTATGACCTCGAGGTGTGGGCGCCCGGCGTCGGCGCGTATCTGGAGGTGAGCAGTTGCAGCAACTTTGAGGACTTCCAGGCAAGGCGATTGAACATTAGATACCGGCCTGTGAAGAGGGCAAAACCTAAGTTTGTTCACACCCTGAACGCCAGCGGCGTCGCGTTGCCCAGGCTTATGGCCGCGCTACTCGAAACGTATCAGAAGGCGGACGGCAGCGTGCTCATTCCGGAGGCGCTTCGTCCGTTTATGGGCGTCGACCGCATCCAAGCGGATTAGATGATAGCGCGACCGTCCGAGATGTAGGAGTTCAGTTCTTCATCTGTGAGCGCCGCCAGCCGCCCCTCCCCGCGCCGAAATTCGTCCTTGTACTTCTGCGCCATCTCGCGCCGCAGGCGGCCCTGCAGAAAGCCCAGTTTCTCTTCGCGGGTATCGCATCGCAGGCGCGGGACCGGCGTAGGCTTGCGGTCGTCGTCAATGGCGACGAGCGTGGCTGAGCAGCTGTTGGTGTGGCGAACCGTGCCCGCGTGGATGTTCTCCGCGTGGACTTCTATCCGCACCTGGACGCTCGTGCGGCCGACGTATATGACGCGGCCCGTTAGGTGCACAAGTTCGCCCACTTCGATCGGGCTGTGAAAGTCCACGCGGTCAATGCTGACCGTCACACAGATCATGCCGGCGTAGCGGCTGGCAGTGACATAGGCGACCTTGTCAAGAAGCGCGAGTATCGAACCGCCGAATACCTGGCCGAGAAAGTTCGCATGTTCGGGCATCATCAACTCCGACATGCGCACTTCGGGGGACCGGCCGTCCGTGGAGTTATCGTTTTCCATCGCCCGCATTGTGGGCCGTACGCGGGCTATGCCGCAAGAACGATCCTCCCGAACTCCGCCGCTTTCAGGCTGCCGGCCCCCACGAGAGCGCCGTCAATGTCAGATTCGCGGAAGAGCGGAGCGGCGTTCTTGCTGTTCACGCTCCCCCCATATAGGACCCTGATCTGGTCTGCGGCCTCCGGGGAGAGGCGCTCGGCCAGGCGCGACCGGATGAAGCCACAGACGCGGTTCGCCTCCCCGGCGTCGCAGACGCTTCCGGTGCCGATCGCCCAGACCGGTTCGTAGGCGACGGCCAATCCGAACGTCTCAGCGGCGTCCACGCCGCTCAGCGCGCCCTCCAGCTGCAACCGGACGACGTCTTCCGTGCGACCGGCCTCCCGTTCCTCCAGCGTTTCACCGACGCACAGAATCGGATGGATGTTCGCAAACAGGAGGCGACGTAGTTTCAGCCCAACGGTGCCGTCCGTGTCGGCGAAGTAGGGCAGCAGCTCCGGGGCGAGCGAGGAGGCGCCGAACCGCCCACGGCGCTCGCTGTGGCCGACGATGCAGTGCGTGCAGCCGGCATCGGTAAGCATCGCGGCCGAAACCTGCCCGGTGAAGGCGCCCTTTTCCCCCCAGAAAACGTCCTGCGCTCCCAGCTGTACGAGGCTGTTTCTAAGGAGCGCGCCGACCGCGTGCAGCGATGGAAAACTGGGACACAGCACCACGTCCACGTCCCTGCGAATCTCCGCGACCGAAAACAGCGCCTCGGTTAGGCTTGTGCCTTCCGGGGCCGTGAGGTTCATCTTCCAGTTCGCCGCAATCAGCCTGCGTCGTGCCATCGGGTCTGGGCGCGCCGGCGGCGCCGTCCTACTATTCGCATTCTATCTGAAGTGGACGAGAGGTAAACTCCCGCCGCGTCTTCCGGAGGTCCTCCTTGGCAAAGATTAGGCGAGTGTCAGCGCGCGAGATTTTGGATAGCCGAGGCAACCCCACGCTGGAAGCGGATGTGACTCTGGAGGACGGCAGTTTCGGGCGCGCGGCCGTCCCGAGCGGGGCGAGCACGGGCGCCCACGAAGCAGTGGAACTGCGCGATGGAGACCCGGACCGCTACGGCGGCAAGGGCGTGCTTCAGGCCGTCAGAAACGTCAACGAAATCATCGGGCCGGCCGTTCTTGGGATGGACGCATCCGGCCAGGAAGCGCTGGACGAGCGCCTGATCGAGTTGGACGGCACGCCGAACAAGGCCGCCTTGGGGGCGAACGCCGTCTTGGGGGTCTCTCTTGCCTGCGCGAAGGCCGCGGCGCAGAGCGCGGGTGAGTGGCTTTACGAGTATTTGGGCGGCAGCGAAGCGAACCTTTTGCCTGTTCCGATGATGAACGTGCTGAACGGCGGAAAGCACGCCGAGAGCAACGTGGATTTCCAGGAGTTCATGGTGGTGCCGGCGGGCGCGGATACGTTCGCGGAGGCGCTTCGGATGGGCTCGGAGATTCAGTCTGCGTTGAAGAAAGTCCTGGCGGCGAAGGGTCTGGCCGGCGGCGTCGGCGACGAAGGCGGTTTCGCCCCCAATCTGAAGAGCCAGGAAGAGGCGTTCGATCACCTCATGGAGGCTGCTGAACAGGCCGGATATGAGCCGGGGAGGCAGGTCTTTCTGGCAATCGATCCCGCGAGCACGGAGTTCTATGATGAGGGCCTGTATCGCTTCCGCGCCGGTGCGGTTCGGCAAAGGGACTCGGACGAAATGGTCGGCTACTACGCCGGGCTTGTGGACAAGTACCCGATAGTCAGCATCGAGGACGGCCTGGCTGAGGACGACTGGGACGGCTGGCGCAACCTGACCAAGACGCTCGGCGACCGTTGCCAGATTGTGGGCGACGACATTTTCGTGACAAACGTGGATCGCCTGACGCGGGGAATCGAGACCAACGCGGCGAACAGCGTTCTCATCAAGGTGAATCAGATAGGCACCCTCACGGAGACGCTGAGCGCCATCCGCACGGCGCATGAGGCCGGCTTCACGACCGTTATCAGCCACCGGAGCGGCGAAACGGAGGACGTGACCATCGCCGACCTCGCCGTCGCGACCCGGGCCGGACAGATAAAAACGGGCGCTGTCTGCCGCTCGGACCGCGTAGCTAAATACAACCAACTGCTGCGAATTGAGGAGCGCCTGGGCGATTCGGCGCGATACGCGGGGCTTGACGCGCTTGCGCGCTGGGTGCACCGTTTTGTGTAGTCAAAGCGGTCTACAATAGGAACGGCGCCGCCGCGCAAGGATGCAAAGAAGGGACAGGATGTTCCGAAAAACCAAGATAGTCTGCACTCTCGGCCCGGCCGTAGACTCCTTCGAGGGCATTAGGGCCCTCGTTCGGGCAGGGATGAACGTCGCCCGCATCAACTGCAGCCACGGCGATTGGAAAACCCGGGGCCGCTGGATCAAATGGGTGCGGCGGGCCGCAAACGAAGAATCCGCCCACGTCGGCATACTCCTGGACCTCGCCGGGCCGAAGTTCCGTTTGGGAGACCTTCCCGATGACGGCCTTTCTGTGAAGACCGGCCAGGTCGTCAAGGTCGGGACCGCCCCCGGCCGGTTGCCGATTGCCGACAAGGCGGTCTTGCAAAAACTTCGTAAGGGGCAGATCCTTTTGATCGGCGACGGCGACGTCGCGTTCCGCGTCCGCTCGCGAAGAGGCGGCAGCATCACCCTTACTGCCCTTTCCGAGGGTGTTGCGCGATCGCGTCAGGGGACCACCGTCGTCGGAGAGGTGTTCGACGTTCCCATCGTCACGCCGCAGGACATTGCGGATCTGCGAGAAGGCGCGAAGTTGGGTGTGGAGTTTATCGCGCAAAGTTTCGTGCAGAAGGCAGAGGACATGGTCAAGTTGAGGCGTCATGCATCCAGGGCGGACCCGTCGATCCAGTTGATAGCGAAGATCGAGATGCGCAACGCCGTGCGCGATATCGAGCGAATCATCAGCGCAAGCGACGGCATCATGGTCGCGAGAGGCGATCTGGGCCTTCAGATGCCGATGGAAGAGGTGCCGCTCATTCAAAAGAGGATCATCTCGCTTTGTCACGCCGCCGGCAAGGTGGTGATTACGGCGACACAGATGATGGAGAGCATGGTGGAGCACCGGCGTCCCACTCGCGCGGAAGCCACCGACGTCGCGAACGCAATTCTGGATGGAACGGACGCCCTCATGCTCAGTGCAGAAACCGCCTCCGGGCGGTATCCGATCGAAACGGTGCGATACATGCACCGGATTGCCAAAAGAACTGAGAGAAGCGCGGTGTTTGCGAAAGCGATGTCCGGACATGCGCTGCCGAGATCGGCGGAGGCTACCGACTCCGTGGCGAGAGCGGCCAAAGAGATTGCGGAGAGCGTGGGCGCAAAGGCGATCATAAGTTTCTCCACGAGCGGATTTACTGCTCGGTTAATATCGAAACATCGACCGCGTGTGCCGATCTTGTGCCCTACTCATCGCCTGCGGACGGCGCGTCAAGTCTCAATCGTGTGGGGTGTAAGGCCGCTCATGTGCGCTCGATTCACAAAGACCGAAGGGATGATTGCATGCGGCTTTGATGCGGCGCTCGAGAGCGGACTCATAAAGCCGAACGACCTTGTAGTGTTCACAGCGGGCATTCCTGCGGGCAAGCCGGGAACGACAAACATGGTGACGCTCATGCGCGTAAGCGATCCGAGGAGGAAGAGATGAGGCGAATCGGCATCTGGATATTGAGCGCGTTGGTGGCGGGGGTTACCGCCGTTTATTTAAACCTCGAAACGTGGCAACTGTATAGGGAGCAGATGGACTTGATGCGGCAAGGTGTGGAGAGGTTGCGGCAGGCTGAAAGGCAGAAGGCTGAACTGCAGGAGGAAAAGGCGCGTCTCAACACACCGGTCGGCATGGAGGAGGCGGCGAGGCGAAACGGATACAGGAAACCGGGAGAGGAGCCGCTTCGAACCGAGCCTTAGGACCTCAGTTTATCCATCATTTCCGGGATCGCTGTGTGCAGGTCTTGCACCAAACCATAGTCCGCAAACTCGAAGATCGGCGCGGCCGGGTCGGTGTTGATGGCGACAATCACCTTGCTGTCCTTCATGCCGGCCACATGCTGAGTGCTGCCGCTGATTCCAGCCGCGATGTATAAGTCGGGCGCCACAACCTTGCCGGTCTGGCCCACCTGAAGTTCGTTGGGTGCGATGCCGTTGTCCACCACGGCGCGGGTCGCCCCGGCCGCGCCGCCGAGCAGGTCGGCGAGACCTCCGATCAGTTTCTCGAACGTCTCCGCGTCCCGAATAGGCCTGCCGCCCGACACCACGACGCGCGCCTGCGTCAGGTCCGGGCGTCCGCCGCCTGACTCTGAAACGGATACGCGGCGCGTCGGACCGTCGAAGGGGAGGGATATCGCCTCGACAGCGGACAAACCCTCTCTGTCCGGTTCTGAAAACGCCGTCGTCCGAACGCTCACGACGAATCGTTCCGAGTCAACCTGCACTCTGGCGAGAAAATTACCGGCGTACATCGGACGCGTAAACGTGTTCGCGTCATGGACCTCTGTGACGTCGCTCACCATGGGCCGGTCGAGGGCGGCAGCCAGCCGAGGCAAGTAATCTTTACCGAACATCGAGGCGGCGCCCGCAACGACCGCGTAACCCTCGCACAGTCCCTTCAACCCGTTTGCGAGTGCGTCGGCAGGGGGGGGCGCGTCCAAGTTTGCCGCGAGAACGCGCTCGGCGCCCAGGCCGGCGGGGCCTTCGCCCAGAAAGCATAGAATGTCGAACGGCTTTCCGTAAGATTTCGCAAAGGCGGCAAGCGGCACGGCGTCGCTTGCGTCGAGTGCGATAAGCAGCAGTATCGCCATCAGCGGATCACTCTCGCTTCGTCGCGCAGAGCCGCAATCAGTTCGTCTACGGAGTCCACCTTTCTCCCCGCCTTTCTCGGTGGCGGCTGGCGGAGTTCGGTGACTCGCACGCGGCATTCCGGATCCACGCCGAGGTCGGCGAGGGAGATCCTGTCGAGCGGCTTGTTTCGCGCTTTGATGATGCCGGGCAGGGCGATATACCTCGGCTCATTGAGACGGAGGTCGGTGGTTATGATCGCAGGAAGCGGCATCTCGAGCGTCTCCTGTCCGGTGTCGGTTTCGCGTGTCACCGATACGGAGTTCCCGGACAGCGCCACTTCGCTTGCAAACGTCGCCTGAGGCAGACCGCGGATTGCAGCGAGCATCTGGCCGACCTGGTTGTTGTCGTCGTCTATCGCCTGCTTGCCCATGATGACCATGTCTGGTTTTTCCCGGTCCATGACGCCGTTCAGAACCTTCGCGATTCCGAGCGAGTCGAAAGCTGCATCTGTCTCAACGAGCAGCGCCCGGTCCGCGCCGATAGCCAGCGCCTTTCGCAACTGTTCCTCACACACCGGCTTGCCGATGGAGACAACGACGATTTCGCAGGTCGCGCGCTCCTTGATGCGCACGGCTTCCTCAACCGCGATCTCATCGAATGGGTTTATCTCAAACTTCAGGCCGGTCGTTTCGATGTCGCTGCCATCTGCGTTCAGACGGATTCTTGCGTACGGATCGGGGACACGTTTCAAGGGAACAAGGATTCTCATTTCAGTTCTTCAGCGGCTTTCCGGTATCCAGCATGTGCTTTATGCGGGCGACGGTCATCGGCTTTCCTATGAGGCTCAAAAAGACCTCGCGCTCCATGTCCAGCGCCTCTTCATAAGTTGTCGGCTTCACGAACAGATGCTTGATCTGCTGCGCCAGATGAACACCGTATTCCTCCAGCTCGCCGTTCTCCTTCAGAACCTCGATTTCCCGCTCGATCATCCCGGCGACCGGGCCTTGCGCGGGCCGCCACTCGACCGGCGGAAGCTGTCCGGGATCGGCCTGCAGCGCCGTGAAAAGCAGTTGGTCCGGATTGGGGGCCAGAACGTCGCTCTCTCTAAGATAGAGATGTCTTTTCCCTTGATGGGCGGGAGATTTCCGGCCGGCAGCCAGGCGGATCGCCGCTTCGGTCATCAGGTGCGCGTCGTGTTGCGAGCGGATTCGCATCAACGTTGTGCCGCCGGCGGCCGGGACGATACCGACCGAGACCTCCGGAAGTCCGAGCGTCGTTTCCGGATCGGCGACGATAAGCCGACAGTGCATGGGCAGTTCGATTCCGCCGGCGAGCGCGAAGCCGTAAATCGCCGCGACTGACGGAACGCCGCGAAGCGCCTTACCGGCCGATTGCAGTTCAACCAGCCAATCGGCTATCTCGTCAAACCGGCCCTCTTCGGCAGCTTTCAGGAAAATGGTCAAGTCGTATCCCGGGCAAAAGCCGCGCCCGTCATTTGCCAGCGTGAGGCGATCGTCGGGATGCTGTGCAATATGCTCCATCAGCGCCCGTAAGACCGTGGAGTTCAGAACGTTCATCTTCGTCATGTATTGGAAGATAAAGCCGCCTTTGCCGTCTTCGCGCAGCTTCCATCCGTCTCCGGAACTGGCGACGTTGAAATCGCTGACGGACGCGAAGCGTTCATCACTCTCCAAGACTTCCGGTCCGCCGCTGCAAAAATTGAGAGCAGTGCCGCCGCGGTAAAAGGGCGCATTTTCGGACATGGGCGCAGCGTCCCAATAGGTCTTCAAAGTGTCGTATCCGATGGCGTCTATCAATTCGAACGGTCCCAACTTCCATCCCCATCCCCATCTCATCACGCAGTCGAAGTCATGGACCGAGCAACTGATTTCTTCGCCGATCTCCGCAGCGTATGCGAGAGCAGGGGCGAGATGTCCGCGCAAGAACTCGCCCACCTCATCATGGCTCTCCAGTGCCTTTCGCAGGCGTTCAGCCAGGTCAAGTTTCGACAAGTCCCCTAATACCGGTAAGTCCGCGTCCTGCCTTGCTCGATATGCGTCCGCCTGGAAATCAAGCGACAGAAACTGCTTACCGGCACGCTGATAATATCCGCGGCACGCCTTGGAACCGATGCGCCCTGAAACGAGGAGTTTTCGCACCGTTTGGGGTAACCGCAATACGTCACGCTGCGGGTCATGCGCGCACCTGTCGCGAATGTTTCCGGCGATATCCTCCATGATGTCAAGGCCGATGAGATCGGCGAGCCGGAAGGTCCCGGTCTTCGGCCGGCCCATAAACGGCCCCGTAATCGCGTCCACCGTCTCGACTGAAAAGCGGAGGCGTTCGGCGGTGTGAATAGCCTGAAGAAGGCACCACATGCCGTACCGGTTGGCGATGAAGCCCGGTGTATCTTTCGCTACCACGACTCGCCGGCCGGCCCTGTCTTCCAGGAACCTTGTGATAGCCGGCACCGCATTCGGATCGGTGAATTGGGTGGGGATCAGTTCGATAAGTTTCAGGTAACGGGGAGGGTTGAAAAAATGCGTGCCCAGGAACCTGTTACGAAATGATTCGCTGCGGCCCTCGACTAACAAACTGATCTCCAGGCCGCTCGTATTTGTCGTAATCATCGCGTCCTCGCGCAGGAGCGGCTCGATTCGCCCGTACAGTTCCCGCTTGACGTCCATTTTCTCGACAACGGCCTCGCAGACCCAGTCGGCATCCGCTATCTTTTCCAGGTCGGTCCGCACCGAGTGCACGGTCACCCGCTGGGATGCGTCGCGGTCGTAAAAGTGGGGCGGTCTGGCGCTGATCGCTTTTTCAAGCCCTGCGCGGGCGGTGTCCTGAGTGATGTCAAAAAGAAGGACTTCGAAACCGAGGTTCGCCAGGTGTCCGGCGATGCCTCCCCCCATGGTTCCTGCGCCCATTACGGCGACTTTATGAGCGGTCTTCCAGGAGTCATGGGCCAATGATACACATCCTTCAGCGCGCGGCACCGACGAGAATACCCAAGAGGCGCCCGATTACAGACTCCGCACTCGTTCGCAGTGAGCGTGGCAGATGGCGACAGCCAGCGCATCAGACGCGTCGGCCGACTTGGGCGGAGCAGCCAGGCCGAGAAGCCTCGTAACCATGAACTGGACTTGCTGCTTGTCCGCGCTTCCGGAGCCGGTCACCGTCATCTTCACTTCCGCCGGTGTGTACTCCGTCCACGGCAGGCCCGCTTCGGCCCCGGCAAGGAGGACGACGCCGAGACCTCGGGCGACGGCGAAAGCCGTCTTGCGGTTTGCCGCAAAGATCAGCCTCTCGGTGGCCAGGCAATCCGGCGAATGCTCTTTCATGAGGCGGGTGACGCTTTCATGAATCTGCCGGAGGCGTTCGGGCGCGGTGAGCGACTGGTCGGTCTGGATGAGGCCGTAAACCACCGGGCTTAGTCCGCCGCCCCGCCGGTCGAGCACTCCATAACCGACTCGCCCGAAACCTGGGTCCACGCCGAGCACCCTCACGTCCGCTTGAACCTCCGCATCAGTTCGTCATAGGTGAGCGTGACCGTTATCGGCCGGCCGTGCGGACACAAGTATGGGTTCTCCGTTTCCGCCAGGTCTCGAATGAGCCGCTCCATCTCCTGTACGCTCAGCGGGTCGCCGGCCTTCACCGCCATGCGGCAGGCGCTCATGATCCATATCTTTTCGCGTATGTCCTGCGCCTTCTCCCGACCGCCGGTTTCGAGAAGTTCGTCGGCCACCTCTCGGAGGAGCGACTTGTAATCTTTGTTCGCGGCAGCCGCCGGGACGGTCCGGATGAGGAAGTCTTGTTGGCCGAAAGGCTCCAACGTGAACCCGACGCCTTTGAGATCTTCGAGCCGCTCTGTCAGGGCGATGGCGGCGCTGCGGTCGAATTGAACGGTTTCCGGAGACAGGAGGCTCTGCGCCTCCACCGCACCGCCCGCTTTGAGGCCGCAAAGGTACTCATAAAGCACGCGCTCGTGCGCCACGTGCTGATCAATGATCACGATCCCCTTTCGGGTTGACGCGACTATAAACGTGTTGACCGCCTGGCCCATCACGCGCAGGTCGTCCAGCAGTTCCAGGAAGGGGAACCGCTCTTGACGCGGCTGCAGTTCGGAGGGCGCGACAAACAGTTCGGCGACGGTTTCGGCCGGCGCGAGCGTCGCGAGCGCGGCGGCGGCCGATGCCATCCCGTGTGGGGTCTCCGGCGGTGTAGCGCCCGTCGCCGCAGAGGGCATCAGGCCGTGCTCCATGAGAGATGACCTGACGGCCAGCCTGACGGCGTCGAACGCCGTTCCCTCTCTCTGAAACTTGACTTCGCTCTTCGTTGGGCTGACGTTCACGTCCACGTCCGCCGGATTCACCGACAGGCAGAGGGCGACTACAGCGTAACGCCGCTCCGGCGTCAAACTCCGGAACGCCGCGTCCACCGCCGCGAACAGAGTCTTCGAGCGGACCGGCCTGCCGTTCACAAACAGCAGTTGGTGGTTGCGATTCGGCCGGTTCAGGTGCGGAGGACCGACGAATCCCTGCACGCGGATCCCGGAAACCGTGCTGTCCACTTCGGCCAGCGCTCTCGCCAGGTCTGCGCCCCACACGCCGGCCAGCGCCTCCAGCAGGTCGCCCGTGCCCGGCGTCGACAGGCCGGCCTTCTCGCCGAAGCGCAAAATGAACGCCACGTGCGGATGGGCCACCGCGTAACGGCCCGTCAGTTCGGCTACGGCCGAGGTCTCGGAGGTGTCGCTTTTCAGGAACTTCAGACGGGCCGGGGTGTTGCCGAACAGGTCTCTAACGGTCACGTCGGTGCCCTGAGGCCCGGCCGTCGCTCTCCTCTCCTTCAAGGTTCCGAAGTCAAACTCGAGGGCGGTCCTTTCAGCGCCGTCTTCCCCCGTCGAGAGGCCAAGGCGGCTCACCGAGGCGATGCTGGGCAGCGCTTCGCCGCGAAACCCGAGCGTGGCGACCCGGCGCAGGTCTCCGGCGGATCGGATCTTGCTGGTGGCGTGCCGCAGAAGGGCGGCTTCGGCGTCCTCGGGACCCATCCCGCAGCCGTTGTCGCAGACGCGGATCAGGCTCCGCCCGGCCTCTTCCAGGGTGACCTCAATGCGCGTCGCTCCGGCGTCCAGCGCGTTCTCGATTAACTCCTTGACCACGCTGGCCGGGCGCTCAACCACCTCGCCGGCCGCGATCTGGTTAATCGTGTGGGAATCCAGGAGCGCCACGCGGCCCGGCATAGGGTCATCTTACCGCCCCGGCACGATGAGCGAAGGCGGAGGTATCCTTTCTGTTCGCGCGCTGTGCTGACGCCGTTATCCTGAGTAATCGGGGAGGGCAATACGCCTCAGCGAACCGAGCGCGCCGTTCCGGCAAACGACGAACGACAAACGAAATGGCGAAGATCTGCCAGGTCACCGGCAAAAAGGGCCAGAAAGCGCGCCATGTGCGGCACCGGCACTCCGGACCGTGGAAGTTTCGCGCGCCGAGGAAAAACCGCCGGCAGCTGCCGAACTTGCAGACGGTGACCGTCCGCACGCCGGGGGGCAAAGTCCGGCTCAAGGTCTCGACCAAGGTGATTAAGAGCGCGGAGTTCGCCGCCGTGCTGTCGGGCCGCAAGCCGATGCCAAAAGCGTGGCGGAAGAAGCCCACGTACGAGGATTAGCGGGCTTCCGACCTCTTTGCGTCCGGCCGGGGAATCCCTCACTACTGTCACCTGGTAGCATCCTTTACGGTGTTCTTGGAGAGTAAGGGGCTTTCAATGCCGAATTGGAGCGCTCGGTGGGCGCTGCTCGCGGCGGCCTCTGTCGTCGCCGGCTGCACCGGCAGCGGCCCGAGCCCGGCGAGCGGGGACGGGTCGGAGAACGAAGAGCCGCCTACGCTCGCCGCCGCGGAACTGCTGCCTCAGGTATTGGCCGCCCTGCAAGTCTCGGGAATCCCTCCGGCGCCGCTCGGAATCGAGGCTACGCGGTCCGAGCGCGAGGAGTACCTGCTGGCCGTCGAAAAGGCGGTCGGCCTCCTGGCCAAACTGGAGGATTCGGACGACCTGCGACCGTCTCCTGACCCGGTGATGGCGCCGCCGTTCCGCGGCGACGAGGTGATGACCGTCGGGCGTGTGCTCGCGGTCGAACTGGCGGACGCCATTGACCGCAGCGATCCGGAGCGGGCGGCTGCCGCCTTACGCGCGGCTTTCCGCTACGCCGATTTCGCCGCCGGCGAGTCGGTCGCGGCGGCCCTTTCGGCCGAAGGCGTGGCCGAGACGCTGGCCCTCGGGTTGCGAAGCGTCGGCCGGCAGTTGGACACGGAACTGACCGAGCGGCTGACCGCCGCGCTGCACGAACTGGAGAGCGCTCCGCCGGTGTTCTCCACAACATTGCAAAACGAAATAGAACGGTTGGACGCATGGCACGCGGGGGTATCCGCCATGACCGACCCGATAACGGTGGACCAACTGATCGCCTCGGTGGCGGCCGGGACGATCGGCAGGCCTCCGGTTATGGAAGCGCTCGAAGAGGCGATCCGAGACCTGGCCGACGAGCGCGTCGGCGATCGCAACACGCTGACGGCGCGGGTGGTTTCGGAAGAGGCGGGGGTCGCTTACGAAGAGGCGAGACGGGTGCTGGATGCCGCCTCGGACCGGACGGCCGTTCTGGCTCGTTGGCCCGACCCGGCGGAGCACCCGATCGCCACGCTGTTCCTGCGGCGGATGCGGCCCTGGCTGGAGGCGGCGTCGAAGTTGAAGGAGGTTCGTGCCGAGAGCCTTCGGCTTCTCTCTTTGCACATTAGACTCTTGGCTTCGGAGCCTCCGGACACGCTCGAATCGTTCGGCGAAGAAGCGATGAGCCCGGCGAGCGGCCTGCCGTTTGAGTACATACGCACCGAAACGGGATATGAACTGGCCCGCCCGCCGCATCAGGTCTCGGGCGCGGGTACAACAGGCTGATATGATCGCCCGCGTGAGTGGAGAATTGGCCGAAGTCGGGCCCGGCTCCGTCGTTGTGATGGCCGGCGGTATCGGCTATCAACTGTTCATCGGCGAGTCGCTGCTCAATCGGCTGCCGGACCTCGGCTCGCCGGTGGATTTCTATACAAAGCAGGTCGTGCGCGAGAACGAGATCGCGATGTACGGTTTCACCGGGGCCGGGGAAAGGCGCCTGTTCGAACTGCTTCTGTCCGTGTCGGGTCTCGGCCCCCGGCTGGCGCTCGCCCTTGTCGGGGCAGTGGGAGAAGAGTCGGTCGTAGCGGCGGTCTTGGCGAACGACTGGAAGGTCCTGACGCGCGCCCACGGCGTCGGCGCGAAGTTGGCGCAGAGGGTCTGCATGGAACTTCATGACAAGGTGCGCGAAGAGTCGCTGCTGGGGCACATAAGCCGCCCCGGGCCGTCGGCCGCGGAGGACGTCATCGAGGCGCTGATTGCTCTCGGGCACAGGCGGCCCGAGGCGGAGCGCGCGGCCCTCGCCGCTGTCGCGGAGGCAGGAGGCGATGACCCGAGTACGCTGATACCGCTCGCCTTGAAACACGCATCCAGATAATGGACACACAGGAAGACCGAATCGTAACCGGCGAGAAATTGGACGAAGACGTCCAGATTGACCTGACGCTTCGCCCTAAGCGTCTTGAGCAGTTCGTCGGCCAGGAAAAGATTAAGTCGAACCTCTCCGTTTTCATTGCGGCGGCGAAATCGCGCGACGAGCCGTTGGACCATGTGCTCCTGAAAGGGGCGCCCGGATTGGGAAAGACGACGCTCGCGCACATCATCGCGAACGAGATGGAGGCGCCGATTCGGATCACAAGCGGCCCGGCCATAGAGAGGCCGGGCGACCTGGCGGCGATTCTCACGAACATCGAGCCCAGCTCCGTGCTCTTCATTGACGAGGTCCATCGCCTAAGCCGCCCGGTCGAGGAGATCCTCTATCCGGCGATGGAGGACTTCAAACTGGACATCGTCATCGGCAAAGGGCCGGGCGCCAGGAGCATTCGCCTCTCGCTGCCCCGCTTCACGCTAATCGGCGCGACCACCAGGGCGGGGCTGCTCACGGGCCCACTTCGCGGCCGGTTCGGCATCGTCCACAGTTTCGAGTTTTATGACACGGGCTCATTGGAAACGATAGTGCTGCGCTCCGCCGGCATCCTCGACTGCGAGGTTACCGGTGAGGGAGCGTTCGAGATGGCCCGGCGAAGCCGGGGAACACCGCGTCTGGTGAATCGCCTTCTGAAGCGCACCCGCGACTTCGCGCACCACCTGGACAAAACGATCATAGACCTGGAGGTTGCGAAATACGCGCTCGAGAAGTTGGAGATTGACGAGCACGGCCTCGATCGCATTGACCGCGACATCCTCTCCACGATCATTGACCGCTTCAATGGCGGCCCCGTGGGTTTGGAGACGCTGGCGGCCGCGATCTCCGAAGACAGCGGAACGATAGAGGAAGTTTATGAGCCGTTTCTTTTGCAGCAGGGCTTGCTGCAGCGTACGTCACGCGGGCGCTTGGCGGGCGAAGCCGCGTATAAGGCGCTCGGCAAGACGCCGAAGAAGGACCAGTCGGACCTTTTCCCTTCGTAACGTGCAATAGCCATGTTCGCATGACGTTGTCTCGGGAAGTTGCCACCCGCCAGATTGGATGCCGGTAGGCCGCGTACTCCGCGAGGCCGGAACCGTGCGGCGGAGGTCGAGTGTATGGAAGGATGGGTGAAATGCAGGCACCGGCACAAGGCCGAAACCCTCAACAAAGGAGTTTACTGACGGATCCTAAACCACTTAGAGTGAGAGTGCCGCCTGGGCCTCCTGTTGTCTCGCGGTGAGCCAGTCCGACCGGACCTCGGCGGGTTTCGTCTTCGGCTAGATCCGGCGTCTCACACCGTGATGACGACTTTTCCTTGGGCGTGTCCTTCTTCGAGATACCGGAGGGCTTCGGCGACCTCACTCAATGGGTAACGTCTATCGATGACAGGTGTTACTTTGCCGGTCTCCAGAAGCTCTTTCAAGAAACCCATGTCCTCTCGGTTTGATTTCGTGAGCATCCCAACCATCCTCTTCCTCCCGGTCATCGCAATCCACAGCGCACGAACCAGCGACCCTGCGACTGCGACATAAATCCCGTTGGCATGTAATGCGCGCTTGCAATCTGACAACGAATGATTCCCCACGGCATCGAGAATCAGATCATAACGCCCGCCAGTTTGAGTGAAATCCTCTTCGCTGTAATCAATGACGCGGTCTGCGCCAATCGATCGCACCATGTCCAGATTCCTCGTGCTGCACACGCCGGTCACTTCGGCCCCGAACGATTTGGCGATCTGGACGGCAAACGTCCCCACACCCCCGGACGCACCGTTAATCAAGACCTTGTGCCCTGGCTGAATCTGTCCCTTGTCGCGAAGACCCTGCAGGGCGGTGAGCGCCGCCACGGGCACGGCCGCCGCCTCCTCGTAAGTCAGGTTGGCCGGTTTCAGAACTACTCCGCGTTCGGGGACACACAGATACTCGGCAAAGGCCCCGAATCTATTCCCGAATATCTCATCACCTGGTTGAAACTGCGTGACCTTTCCGCCGACCGCTTCAACCCTCCCCGCCACGTCAGCTCCCAGTATCTTGCGTTTTGGTCTGACCAACCCCGCGAATATCCGCACCACGAACGGTTTGCCTCTCAGGAAATGCCAGTCTAACGGATTCACGGAAGCCGCGTGAACTCGTACCAGCACTTCACCATCCGTGACGGTCGGCTTTTCGACCTCTTGGAGTTCAAGAACATCGGGAGATCCATATTTCTGGTAGACAATTGCTTTCATCGTGACCTCCTCTGACCTCCCCCGTTTCATTTCATTTCATCCCCCAACCCGCCTTTTCGGGGTTCTCGTCCGTCGCCTCATATTCCTCTCTATGCCTCCACGTTCGGGCGGGTGGCCGTGGTTTCTGACCCCGGAATCTCAGAACCGGACATAGACAGCGCAGGTCTTCCAGGCCGGTGGGCGCGGCTTCCTCCCCGGTGAGCCAGCGGCCAGTTCACGTGAAGCAAGCGCCGGTTCATCGCCCCTGGGGGCCGGTTCACAGCCTCAGGTGGCAAGAATACGCGGTTTGGGCGCAGAATCGAGGCACAATGGTTGATTTCTTCCAGAACTTCGCGACCCCGGTCGCATCGCGCGCGCCCCTCACCGCCGACACACCCGAGGAGCGCCGCTTCCGGGCCGCGTATCTGGATAACGACTTGATTACGACCGGCTGGTCGGCTACGCTCGTGGTGACCGTGGGGGCGTAGCACGTAATGACCGAGGGCGAATTTCGACGTGTGTTGGTTGAGGCGCCGGTTCGGAACGAACTTCCTAATGAGTTAAAGGCTGACAGGTTGTTGCTCACCGGAGCTGGCTGGAGCAAGAACTGGTGCGGACTCCTAACGGAAGAGTTCACGAATCGCCTCATCGGGGACAAACCGATCGTCGCCGACAAGTGCTTACATCCAATTGTCAGAGAGGCCCCAAACTTCGAAATCGCTCTGGAGGAAGCAAGGAGACACTGTCCGGCCGAGTCGAGGCAAACCCTTCGGGAAGCCGTTATCCGCGTGTTTGAATATCACGACAGATTGATTCGTAAGACACGAAGCGAGATCAACATAGGTCGGGTTGAGCCATTCCTGCGAAGGTTCGGGCCAAACCAGGATCGGCAAACAGGATACATGTTCACACTCAACCAGGACCTGTGGATCGAGCGAAACTTTCACAATTTCATGGGAGAGTACTATGTCCCGGCGCCGACTTTCCCAGGCATAAACTACCAAATTGCATGGTTCGATTCGCAATTCCGGACCGCGAACTTCGATGACCGAAGAATCCGTGCGCAAGTTGACCCAAGCGCCGACATTTCGATAACTACAGGGTTCAATATTATCAAGCTTCACGGCTCGGCCAACTGGCGGACCAACGGGGACCTGGTCGTGATTGGCGATCTCAAGGTCTCTCAAATCCTGAAGACCAAGCTTCTTACAGCTTATAACGAGCGCTTCCGGGATCTCTGCTACTCAGGAGGCGTGCGGATCATGGTTATTGGTTACGGATATGACGATGAGCATATCAACGAAACACTCGGGCTAGGGTGCAAGCATTTTGGTCTGCGAATTTGGACGTACGAGCCTGGCACAGCATTCCCGGCGTTCCGCCAGCGCTTCTTCCAAAACAGAATTAGGATAGCGATGTTTGGCGAAGAAATCGCGAACGGCATTGCTGAACACTGCGATTTGCCCTTTGCGGAACTCTTCTCTCCGACTGACGATACCCCGGAGGCGTACGATGACTGGATCGAGTCCTTCTTTGAGTGCTAAGACCGGTCGGCGGGTGGCCCGAGTCGGTGACGCAGTTCGCTCCAGCCAAGGGCGGACGGGACAGATTGCGTAAGGGGCCTCCGACACCCTGAAACCCCGAATAGCAATCTGTCCGGGGAGACTGCGTGGGCGTCTTTTCGATGCACCACCCATTCCGCCCGGGCGCGCACCGCCTCCTCGGCGCGGAAACCTGCCCTGCGAGGGACCGAGGCCGTAGGTGGTGTCCCAAGGGAGCGGTTCCTTACCCCGGGGGGTCAAATGAGGGACCGGGTTTGTGCAGTGTCAAAAAAACCTGTCGCAATAGTCGGCACGTCTCCCTCGTATCGGACCGCCGGCCGGGGGGGGCCCGTACTCCCTTCGGAGCCTTCACCTTACTTTGCGATAGACGAGGCTCCATGTGGAAACCCGGTATTTCTGCTGGAGGAATGATGCTGGCTTCGGCGAACGGTCCTCGGCAGCGGCACATCTCTGCCGCCAAAAGGAGACGGAACGATGAAAACTACAGTCAGGCTGTTTGCGCTGATGGTCGCGGTTGGCTTCCCATTCGGCTACAGTACATCGGAAGCGGCAAGACCTACAAACGTTGAAATCGAGTTCGAATTGGGTTTCACCGGACCCAATAGCGCCGAGGGGACGTTTGTGGCCACAGGCTTTGTCAATGACGACGGGTTGGCGATTGAGACCTTCGTAATCCACGGACCGCATGCTGACGGCACCAAGGTCTTCCAGGGCCAGGACGGTGATATCGAACTTCTATTCACTGTGCGCATAACTTTCACGAGTGAGACTACCGCCGTGGCCGAGGGTTGTTTCGTCGTCATGGG